>JAZQYK010000062.1:0-13191 GCA_045633505.1 Candidatus Fimenecus sp.
AATTGTTTTTTCAGAGTTTATACATCAGGAAGTTATCACGATGGATATGAAGTTGGTTATCACATTGAAAAAAAAGAAAACATCCTAAAGCAAATTTCGACTAGATTTAGTTATTATATATATGCAAGTGAAACGTTATACAATGAGAACTTAGCATTCGTTCTTGGTTTACCCGAAAATGATAATGTAAAAGAGATAAATCCCACATCCTATTTCGAAAGCGCAATATATGGAATAGAATACATATAATTTCCCCACTTTGCTAACCACCACTCAGGCAGCTATCGCTGAAAACAAATAATTAAGTTATTTCATACGGAATAAACAATAAATAAACAGTCCCCTTGGAGCAATCCAAGGGGATTTCTGTTGCAATTTTTCTTTTTTAATGATATATTGTGATTGAGGTGATTATTATGAAAAAGATATTCGAAAAGCACGAAACGCTCTTTTGCATATTGCTGATAATCTTTTATCTTGTAATCAACTCTTTTTGTATTCAGAATTTTGGAGATAACAGCCTCGGTAGTGTTATTGCTAATACGTTGCTTTCCTTGTTCTTAATCGGCATAATGCTCGCTTTGAAAAGCACGTCATATTACGGATTGACAAGGGTTAAAAACGCTAAAAAGTATTTATATTTTATCCCACTTGTCTTTATCGCAACAGTCAATTTGTGGAATGGCATTAACGTCAACAATTCCACAAGTGAAATAATATTCCATATTCTGACTATGATAAACATCGGTTTTTTAGAAGAAATCATTTTCAGAGGTTTCCTTTTCAGGATGATGGAAAAGCAAAATCTTAAAATGGCTATACATATATCCGCAATAACCTTTGGGGTAGGGCATATTCTGAATTTGTTTAACGGAGCAGATTTAATACCGACCTTAATGCAGATTTGCTATGCCATTTCAATCGGTTATCTGTTCGTGATTATATTTCATAAAAGCAAATCCCTTGTGCCTTGCATAATAACACATTCTATAATAAATTCTCTTTCTATATTCAACGTCGAAAACACATTGTCATTGTATATTATCCCTGTTGTTTTGACAGTATTGCCCATACTTTACGGAATATATATAACCAAAAAGGTTAGATAATAAAAATATCCCCATCGAGTAAAGCGTAATGTCGTTAGCGAAGGTTTTGTTTTAGCACAGAATAATATATCGAGATAGAACCGGCATCGCATTTGTATGTACAAATGCACTTGGGCTGCAGCCCAAACCTACGAACAACAGAAAAGAGAAGATTCGTATATTGCCCAACTTCCCATAAGGATGTTGGGCAGTTTTATTCGCCCAAAAACTTGCGAAGCAAATAACACTCGGCTAAAAGCCGAATATCACTGCGTAGCAATATAACTCGCCGTTAGGCGAATAGAACTGTAGAAATGTTCTTAGAGAACATTTCTACAAAATCGGTGGGGAATTTTTATTCATAAATTGCTGACTTGATGATATTAAAAATCGGCAAATTATAGTCTGTCCGGATGTTTTATTGTAAGTGTAAGGCGAGACTCAGCGTCCCCTACAACTTTGCGTTCTGCATTCTGCATTCAATTTGCCAAACTACAATTTATAAAACACATAATTATTCTTTATAGTAATCAAATAGCTTTTTGAATTGACAAATCGTTCTTTAAGGGGTAATATAAGTTATGGGATTTATTTGAAAGGGGAATTCTTATGTCAAAAAAAGTTTTAACTCCTGAACAGGCAGAAATTAAAGCTATGAAAAAAGCCAATGCAAGAAATCGTTGGAATAGCTTCTGGGCGATTTTACTTGCAGTTGCATTTGTTTTTGGTTTAGTTTCATTAGGAAAATCAAAAGGCGCTGAAAAAGCGGTAAATGCAGAAACCGAGATTACTGAAAACTCAGAAAATTCGGTTAATAATGATGCTCAGACATCTACACAAAACACTCAACAAGGCACTTCAACTGATGGGGCATCCAATACTCCCGTTGAAGATAAGGTTAATGCTGACGAGATTTCTGATGACCCAACAAAATGGTCAAAAGAACAGATTGTTTATATGTATAAACAAGCGGCAACCAAATCTCACGACAAGGTTGAATCTTCACAGACAATGACAATGCCGAAAATGGTAGTCAATGACGGTGACGGTGCTTTGGGCTTCTTTATCAATCTTGTTACTCCCGTTATTAACAGTGTTCTTGAAAAACAAGCTACTACATACGGTGGAATTACGGGTGGATATGCAAATCTTGTTGCTTCCGACGTTGACACTGCAAAAGCATACAAAGACGGGGACTATACCGTTATTGAAATGAGAATGGTTGAACAAACAGACGGACTTTACGGCGATGCGCAGAGCGGTACCGTTGGCCACGCAATCAACGTTCTCGGTAACGTGGCAACAGCGGTTGAACAATTCCCTGACTTCGACATTAAATATGAAGAAGCAGACATTAAAATTCATTATGCTGACCCAATTGTTAAAGTAAGAATTAACAAAGACGGCATTATTGAAAAAGGCACATGGAGTTATACTTCAGAAATTTATATCGCACATCTTCAGATTAACTCTGTTATGGTTGACAAGGCAGAAGCTGAAATTATTTACACTATCGTTGTTGGTGGCGGTTTCTAAAATATTTATATAAAAAAATCCCCTTGGATTAGTCCAAGGGGATAAATTTTTGCTTATTTTGTTTTAAGTCGGATTGCGGTTACCGAATAAGCAGGAATTGTGTAATTGAATTGTGATGAAACACCGTCAAGTGTAAATTCTTTCATTGTAAGATGTGTGCTTTCATCTGCACCAAGCACGTTATCGTCTTCCAATGAATTACCTGCAACCTGATTTACAATTGCTTGAGACTCGATTTCAATGTTTGCAATATCAACAGCCACTATTTTAGCATTTTCCGTTGTGTTTACAAATTTGATAATAATATCGCCGTTGTCATCAGTGCTTACAACCGTGTATGTTTCAGCTTCTGATTCTGAACCGAAATTGTAATCCACAATAAGCTCATCGTCAATATAACCCTTTACACGAGTGCCCTTAACCTCAATTGTAATTTTATAAGTTTTGCCTGTTTCAACCGTGAAATCTGTAATTGTTCCGAGAATTTCACCTGTTTTTGAATTGTTTTCAATTCTTTGGAAGGCTGAACGGGTATTACCCCAACCGCCGATATTCCAGAAAATATTGTTGTCAGTACCCTGAACTGCAAAAGGAATCAAGAACCCTTCTTCACCGCTGAGCTTTGTAGCTTCAACCGTGTACGTATAATTTTCCCAATCACTTTCGCCGAAATAAGCAACACTGCCTGTGTCAGAATATTCCATTTCAGTAGTCGTGTTTGTGAGAGCGCCGTCTTTGATTTTCCATTTGCCGTCAGTCGGGAATTCCCATTTTGATTTTGAGAACATACCGCAATCGTCAGAGGCAATAACGTCACCTGTCGTGTTGTCCGTGATTACAATGTTGTCAAATTTTGCTGACGTGTACCAAGTGCCAACGCCAACTGCACCCTTGAGACTTTCTTGAGCAATTTTTGCACCGTCAAGAGAATGGTCAATAATCTTTGTGCCCTGATTAAGTGAGAAAAGTTTCTGTACGTGATAACTGATTGAACCCATTGCCGTGTCATTGTCAAACCAGATAAGGTTTGGTGCCCAATGACGAGCAACACCACTACTGAAAAGCGGAGCATAAGCCGCCATTTCAACAATATCGCCGTTTCTCTCAAGACCGGTCATATATGCCGCCTCAGCAAGCGCTGATTTAAGAGTATTACTCTTTGCCGCATATTCGCCAAGGAACACTTTGATTGCGCCGCCATAGATTGTATCGGTCATTTCTTCAACGGTTCTCTTGTAATTTTCAGAATTGTAATAATCTGTATTTTTAAGGAACCATTCAGGGTCGTTATAATAATGCTGGTCAATTGCACCTGCAAAATCTTTAGCATCATTCGAGTTCATTTCTTTAAGTTCGTTTTGTGCATACTGATATGACGGAAGGTGATTGCCGCCGTGAGTTGCATCGGAAGCACCTGATGAATAAATAAGTTCAAGACCCTTATAAAGCTCAGGATTTTCAGCCTTTGCCTTGTTGAATGCGTCAAGGAATGCGCTGTATCTTTCAAAATAATCCGTATTTTCATTTTCATTACCGATACAGATATATTTAAGCTCAAACGGTTCAGGATGGCCTAAAGATGCACGAACCTTACCCCAAGTAGAGTTTACGTCGCCGCGGCAGAATTCAACCAAATCGAGCATATCCTGAATGTATTGCTGGAACAACTCGCTGTTCATATCAACAGGGCCTTTGCCACGCATCTGGCAATAAAGACCGCAGTTAAGAACGGGAACGCCGACAGCACCGATATCTTCACAAAGTAAGAAATATTCATAGAAACCAAGTCCATAAGAGAAAAAGCTTGGATATTGGTCTTCAGTTGTTGCTAAATCCGTCCAGATGCTTATACCTTGAGTTCTTGCGGCAACGTCGCCGTATTTACCGTTAAATTCAAGCGGAAGTCCGTCGTCACCAACACCGATTGAATCCTTCCAGTCATAACCAGTCATTTCGTCATAGCCTTCAATGACGCAACCGCCGGGGAAACGAAGGAATTTAGGCTGCATATCTTCAAGAAGCTGACCCAAATCCTTTCTCATACCGTTTTCTCTGCCCTTATACGTATCTTCAGGGGAAAGTGAAATCATATCAAAGTGAGCCTCACCGTTGCCTATAAGTACCTGAAGCGTTACACCCGCATTAGCATCAACGGATGATGTGAGCTGTGCAGAATATTTCTGCCAACCGTCAGTAATGCTTTCAACGGTTGCTGTGCCGACAACCTGACCGTTAACGGCAAGGTTGGCTACAACAGAGCCTGAATATCCTGACGGAGCTTTTGCATAGAACGTAAGGTTATATTTAGCGTCTTTGCTTATTGCCATACCGTCAAGAAAGCCTTTGTTTTCAATACCCGCAGGACTGTCAGAAGCATTGTTTATAATAAGATAGCTTGGATTGTTTTCATTAAGGCAATCCTTTGAAATTTGAGTAACCTTGATTTCAGCGTTATTCACCGCATTCCAATTATAAAGGTTATCTCCTGCGGCTAAAGCAGTAAACTCGAATGAACGGTTTGCTACCATTTCGGCATAAAGACCGCCGTCAGCGGCAAAGTTGATATCTTCAAAGAAAATACCGAAAAGCAAGTCGCTGATATCGTGAATTTCATCAGCGGCATCAACGCTTAAATTATAGTTGGCATTGTCAATATCATAAGCACCAACAGAATTTGCACCCTCGTTGTTAACAACGATTTCTTCGGGCTCATCAGTCTTCGGCTCTTCTTCATTGTTGGTACATCCTGTAAAAACAGATAAAAGCACAATGACAAGCGCAAGAGTGATGCCTATAATTTTCAAAAAGGACTTTTTCATCACAATTCCCCTTTTCTGTTTATTTAAAACAATTATAATTGTTTTACTTGCCCGTGTCAATTAAAAAAGAGGGGATAGGGAGACACTTTATAAAGAAGTGTTCTCCTTGCTTTCTTTTTTTATAAAAATTAACACTTTCGGTTGAAAGTGTCATAGTGGGTTCCGTCCTTTTGAGCACTCTGTAATTCACCGAAGCTTGAAATCAGAGGTGAATCAAATTTGCGTTTTCCATAACTGTATTCAGTGTGCAGAGAATACTTTTAACCTGTGTCTATTTCATTTTTGTCAAGGTGAGTTGCAATCTCTTTTATATCGGAAGTGAATCCGTCAGGGTATGGAACTTCGTTGTACTCAACAAAAATAAAAGCAACAGCGAAATACTGTTGCTCTTACTTCTGTTTTTTTAATACTGACGTATCATCATTTGCCAATTTGAATTTATGTTGTTTTTTTATATAAATTATTATAAGTGGGATGTCGGCAAGAAGCCATGCAGCAGGTCCTGCGTAGCATATAGCATCAAAGCCGAGAAGTGGTGTGAAAATAAACGCTACTGATAATCTTCCGAAAAGTTCACCGATACCGGCAATAGAATTTGCGTATGTAAAGCCCATACCCTGAAGAGAATTTCGCATCACAAAAAGTATTGCAACAAGACTGTAGCACTGTGCAATTGCAAGAATATATCTTTTTGCAGCAACCATTATTTCTCCGGTCATATTATTTCCGAATAGTGCGATTACAGGCTCAGCCGCAAAACAAAGAATCAGGCTCATAGCAACGGATACAAGCAAATCGAGAAGCAATATCTGTTTAACACCTTTTTTAATCCTGCTGTAATTTTCTGCTCCGTAATTTTGTCCCACAAAGGTTTGAGTTGCCACGCCAAGTCCGGACATAGGAATATTGGTGATTCCTTCTACTCTGGCTGCGGCTGTGAATCCTGCGATTACGTTTGTACCGAAAGAATTAACCACGCTTTGCAGACACATTGAACCGATAGAGGTTACAGTAAACTGAAGTGAAACGGGAATACCCATTCGGATTTGATAAAATGCCGTACGTTTGTTAAGTTTCAAATCAGACTTTTTCAGCTTAACGTTTTTGTTAAAACGGAAAACGTAAATTCCGTTGAGAAGGCATGCCGTACAATGAGAAATCAGAGTTGCCACAGCAGCACCTTCAACGCCAAGTGATAAATATTTTACAAAAATTATATCCAATATAAAATTGACAACTACACTGATACAGAAGAAATACAGAGGCTTTTTGCTTTCACCTGTGCTTCGGGAAATTGCTGTGAAATTATTTGAAAGCATCTGGATAGGAACACCGTAATAAAGAATGTTGATATAAGACGATGCAATATCTTTTATGTCGTCAGGCGTGCCTACAAGCTCAAGTAAAAATGGTGATATTATGTGGGATGTTATCATAATCACACAGCCGATAATAAAGGCAAGCAGAATACTGCTTCCTGCATAATGGCAAAGCTTACGTCTGTCACCTTCACCAAAAGCGTGAGCAACCGGTATGGTAAAGCCTGTGGTAAGCCCCAAAGCAGCACCTATTATAAATGAATTTATAGGACCTATACAGCCAACTGCTGCCAATGCCTGTTCACTTACATATCTGCCCACAATAATGTTGTCCACAAGAGAATAATTGTATTGCAACAGAGAGGATGCCATAATCGGCAATGCAAAAAGTATTATACTTTTCAATGGACTGTCCGTAAGCATTGAATACTGTTTTTTCATTATAGCTCCTTTATCGCTTGTTACAAGTTTATATCAATCTCATATTTATCATCAATGAGGATGTAGTTTGCGTTGTGCTGTTGGGCGAGGGTTAGCATTTCTGAATTGGCTGCTAACAGATTTTCCATAGTACACCATTCATCATCCAAGCGATTTTCGATGGTGTTGGCGTATTTTTTGATATCGTGAAAATGATTCTTTATATAATTTTCACTCATTATGAGACAGTAATATTTTATGTTGTCGAGATATTCTTTCTCAAAATCCTTTGCCCAGTCGAATGGGATATAACAACCCTCAACGATTAAATTCTGCTTGTTTTCAATGGCAGTTTTAATCATTTCACGAACAATGGGCCATAAATATTCAGTTAGTTTATCGTCATCACTCATTGGTGTAAGGTCTGTGTTGCCACTGCGGATTAATCCCATTTTCAGATGGTCGATTGAAAGATAGGGATATTTGTATTTTTCAAGGAGTTTTTGAGCAAGTGCAGTCTTACCCACGTGTGATGTGCCTGTAATTAAAATAATCATTTTTAACACCTGTAATTTCAATAACTGAAATAATTATACCATCAACAAAAATAAAAGCAACAGAAAATACTGTTGTTGTGGGGGGAGTTGCATTTTTATACTCCGAAATTTTTACCTATACTCCGTACACCTTTACCCATACTCCGCAAACGATTACAAATATTGCGGTGACACTAAAAATGGAACCAATCAGGGGACGGTTCCTTGATTGACAAAAAAGAGCATAAGTGATACAATAATCTTGGTGATGAAAGATGCCAAGACAAGCACGAAAGCATAGCGAAAGTGGAATATATCACGTAATGCTGAGAGGAATAAACCAACAGCAGATATTTGAAGATACAGAGGACTGCGAAAAGTTTATTCAAATACTACAAGAAAGTAAGGCAGTAAGTGAGTTTAAGTTATTCGCTTACTGCCTTATGAATAATCATATACATTTGTTGATTAAACCTGAAAAAGAACCGATTGAACAGGTGTTCAAGAGAATTGGTGCAAGATATGTATATTGGTTTAATGTGAAATATCAAAGGCTCGGTCACTTGTTTCAAGACCGTTTCAAAAGTGAACCGGTTGAGGACGATTCATATTTTTTAACTGTATTAAGATATATTCATCAAAATCCAGTCAAAGCAGGAATTTGTAAGGAAGTTGAAGATTACAAATACAGTAGTTATCAGGAATATATTACAACACCGTGGTTAGTTGATACGGATTTTACACTTAACATGATTTCAAAATCAGAGTTTGTAAGATACAACAATGAAGCTAATTTTGATAAATGTCTTGAAGTTGAAGAAACACCTAAAATCCGTGTAACCGATGAACAGGCAAAACGGATAATCAAGAAAGTTTCAAATTGTGAAAATTCGGCAGAATTTCAAAAGCTCGACCCTATAAGTCGAGATGAATACATAGCAATTCTTAAACAAAATGGACTTTCTATTCGTCAAATTAGTAGATTGACGGGAATAAGCTATTATATTGTGCAAAGAAGTTAATTATTGACATTAAAACAAGTTTTTGATATATTGAATTTAAGGTCAGATTATCTTTTGTAGGGGATTTCGTTCCAATCAAGGAACCGTCCCCTGATTGTCAACAAAATGGACTTTCTATTCGTCAAATTAGTAGATTGACGGGAATAAGCTATTATATTGTACAAAGATGTTAATTATTGACAATAAAATGAATTTTTGATATATTAAATTTAAGGTCAGATTAAATTTTACAGGGGATTTTATTCCAATCAAGGAACCGTCCCCTGATTGTCCCATAGCAATTCTTAAACAAAATGGACTTTCTATTCGTCAAATTAGTAGATTGACGGGAATTAGCTATTATATTGTACAAAGATGTTAATTATTGACAATAAAATGAATTTTTGATATATTGAATTTAAGGTCAGATTAAATTTCATAGGGGATTTTATTCCAATCAAGGAACCGTCCCCTGATTGTCCCAGTTGGAGGAGAAGCTATGATTGGGGTCTTTCCAGAAGAAGGATTTGTCGGGAAAGCAAGTGTTGGTGCCGGACTTGTAGGTTGTGGCATGGTTTTCCGCGTTAAGCCAGACCAATAACGGAGGAAACTTCTATGAAAATGGCTATTAAATATATTTACAACGAAAATCCGTTATATGTTCACTTAAAAAAACATTTTTGCCCTCAATGCAATACAAAAGTTGAATTAAAATATAAAAGCAAAATTGTTAATTCTAATTCGCCTGAAGCCAAACAATATGATTTTTCATTAGGTGATACTTTCTTGGTTGGTGATGTTGAGTTTAGAACTAGGTATTTTTATTGCCCTCAATGCAAATTAGACATATCTTTTCAACAGATGAAAAGATATGAAAGATTAAAAAAAGGAAAACCAATCAGGGGACGGTTCCTTGATTGACAATTCCAGACCAATCAGGGGACGGTTCTATGATTAGCCGCCAATCAGGGGACGGTTCCTTGATTGACACCCCAACTGACGAACAATCCAACACTTAAAACTTAATATTTTAGCAAAGCAGGACGAGGTTTAACCACCTCGTCTTGTTCATTTTTCCAGCACAACAAACACCAATTCTCCCGTGTCCAACAAACCCACCAACTAAAACTAAATATTCACACTAAAAGCAGAAGGGGCTAACTGTTGGACAATCAGGGGACGGTTCCTTGATTGACAATTCCAACAACTAAAACTTAATATTTCAACAAAGCAGGACGAGGTTTATTATATTTGACCCCGCCCTGTTTTTTCATTTAATAATTGAATTGTTTAAAAAGTAAACCCCTTCAAAATGAAGGGGCTAACCGTTGAAAAGTATTCAAATTAACAACCTTTTGAAAATGTAACTCTATCCAAAATAAGTTTTTTCACTTTATTGAAAACCAATCAGGGGACGGTTCTATGATTGACACCCAGGCTGACGAAGAATCCAACACTTAAAACTTAATATTCACACTAAAAGCCGATGGGGTATCCACACCCCCTCGGCTGCACCAATCAGGGCACCAATCAGGGGACGGTTCCTTGATTGACACACAATCAGGGGACGGTTCTCTGTCTTCGGAAGAGTAATTAAGGCGGGGGAAGAAATTCCCCTGCCTTTTAGTCAGCTGATATAATACAACGAAAACCGCACCCGCTACAAAAGCAGCAGGTGCGGTTTTGGCAGGGGCAGAAGGATTCGGACCAATCAGGGGACGGTTCCTTGATTGACAAAAAAGAGCATAAGTGATACAATAATCTTGGAACCAATCAAACCAATCAGGGGACGGTTCTATGATTGACACCCCTGCCAACAGTAAGACAGGAGACGGTTCTGTGTCTTCGGAGGAGTAATTAAGGCGGGGGAAGAAATTCCCCTGCCTTTTAGTCAGCTGATATAATACAACGAAAAAAGCCTTGAAACCACACAGTTTCAAGGCTTTTCGTATGGCAGGGGCAGAAGGACTCGTTCTCGTCTGCCGGCTCGGTCGGTGCTTCTGCTTCGCAGAGGTCTCCACCGGAGACCCGCACCCCACGACACGCTCCGCGTGCCGTAAATTCAACCCAATTGCACAAACTAAAAAGAAAAAGAGCCGTAAAACGACTCTTTTCCTTTTTGGCAGGGGCAGAAGGACTCGAACGTCTGCTTCGGCTTACGCCTCGCATACTGACCGCTCGGCGACCCAATTTCTTGCGAAATTCGGTACCCGCCGACCGCTTTTGGCTAAAAATGATACACTGTATCGTTTTCTTAACGCCCAAACCCTCACGGGTTCTCATCCTTTTTACTCTAAACGAAAACCGCACCCGCTACAAAAGCAGCAGGTGCGGTTTTGGCAGGGGCAGAAGGATTCGAACCCTCGGCACGCGGTTTTGGAGACCGCTGCTCTACCAACTGAGCTATACCCCTATATCAACGTTTCAGCGACCTGTGCCTTCAAAATGTACCCCGAAATGTACCCGGTTTGGAGTGAAAATCGCCGATTCCTATTGTGCTGTCATCTGAAAATTTAGATATCTTCAAATCACGTTTATATTATACACACTTTTCGGCTTTTGTCAATGCGTTTTCACAATAAATATTGCAAAAAATAAAAAAGTACCCACTATATCTAGTGGGTACTAAAAATTTCTATATATGAGTTTATTTTTGGAGTTCAAAAATTGGCGTAATTCCTTCTTCTTGTTGCCATATCTTAAGGTTGTGCATATTTTCTGCCAGTTCTAATTTCAACTGCTCATTTTCGCTTTGCAACTTCTTATTGCATTTGAGTAGCTCATTATATCTTTTTGTTTGCTCTCTCAGTTGTGGCACTGTCAAATTGCCTTCTTTTGTCGCACCATTCAGAATGCCAACATCAAAACCGAAGTGCTGAAAATAAAAATCAGATGCCTCTTGGTGAAGCGAACGTAAAACGGCTCTTGTGGTAATTTGACTGGCATTCATGCGCAATCCTTTTTTAGTTTCAACTACACTTGCTATGCAAAAATGCATGTGAGGTTGAGAGCTGTTTTTATCTTCATCTACGTGAGTATAAGCCCCTACAAGATAATCTGTCTTGCCATTGCAGAACTTATTTAATAGAAACTGATAACCAACCTCAAAGAATTCTCGTTCTCGTTCTTGTGGGAAATACTCTGCTTTTGGGAGGGTCAAAATGATGTCAATTATGGTATTAACATCAGGTCTGTTCATCACTTTCAGACCAGGAGTTTCTAATATCTTTTTATATTTAGCCATGCCTTTCAGCTCATCATTGCCTAATGTATAATTCAACTTTGTTAGTTCAGGATTTATATGTTTTTGTGTTTTGTATATTCGTGGGTTGCGTTCATAGTGCTCAATCATATGTCCAACTGCAGTTCTGTTGTACTTTTCAATATGCATAGTATCACTCTTTCTATATTTTTTTACCTTAAGTATGTTATATAGAGTTAGAGTTCAAATGAAAAATCAATTTTGATGTAGCAAGTTACGGCAGAAATTTCATTTCGTGCCAACTTGCCAGGGGATGCCCCTGGACCCCGTCGACTAACTTTATAAAAGAATTTCTAAACTTTTTTATATATGAAAATAAAATCGCTTAGTGAAATTACATACTTAAAATGTAAAAAAATAAAAGGAGCGATTTTATGAAACCGTATTATAAAAACCATTTAGTATCTCAGAACAATTTGCTAATCCAAAAAATCTCAACAGATACTGATACACAAAGAAATCCACTAATGAGTTCATTTTTGTTAGACAACTATCAACGAAAGCTAATAGCAATAATGATTTCTCACATTACAAAAGATACAACTGATTTTCGTGAAGAAGTTATACCATTCAGTATGTTTATTGAAATGATTGGAGTTAAGAGAGGAGGGAATCAATACCGTGAAATAATTAAAAGCATTGATAAACTATTAAGAATGTCTTTTTGTATTGAGGTTGAGCCCGGAGTGTATGAGTATCACCATTGGTTTAAGGATGGGTGTAGAATAGACACTAATAAAAATCTAATATATGTCTGTTTTAGTGATGGTATGAAGAAGTTTCTTATTGAAAAAACAAAGTGTTTTACACAGTATGAATTAGGATACATACTTTCACTAAAGAAAAAATATAGCTCAAGACTTTACGAATACTTACACTCGTTCCTTGCTTTTGGCTCGGCAAACATATCTGCTGAAAACATTAAAAAACTTATAACCGACAATGAAGTTAAAGAAAACAAATACATAAAAACTCTTATATTAGAACCTGCTATTAAAGAAATAAATGATAAGACTGATTTGCATATTACATATGAACCTTATTACAGAAAGGATGTTACTGGTAAAAAGTACTTATCGTCATTTAATTTCAAAATCGACCTACAAGATGACGACTGCATAAATGAAATTAAAATCAACAAATGGGGCTTGCAGAAAAAATTCGTTTTAGGTGAAGACTAATTCAAAAATAAATAACCGTGTATATTTCT
>JAZQYK010000063.1:0-15247 GCA_045633505.1 Candidatus Fimenecus sp.
GAGTTTTTGTTGCAGAAGGCGACGCAATGCGAACAAAGGCATTTGATGAGTCAAAAATGACTGACCCTCATCTTATTATTTATTATCCTGTTAGAATTCTTGGTAACAAAACAATCGTTACAAATGGTGACCAGACAGATACTATCTATGACCTTATGGATAAACAGATGACATTTGAACAAGCACTCCGTACACGTGAGTTTGAAGATGATGCTCCAAACTATACACCTCGTATTTCAGGTATTATTCGACTTGAAAATGGTGATATGAATTATGCAATGTCAATTCTCAAGTCCGCTGATGGTGACGGTAGCTCTTGTCAGAGATATACTTATGCTTATTCAAATCCTCTTGCAGGCAGAGCTAAGTTTATTCATACATATAAAGCAGATGGTAATCCACTTCCAAGCTTTGAGGGAGAGCCAAAAACACTTGAACTTCCTGATGTTGATATTGATACAATGACTGATATCATTTGGAAAAACCTTAACGAAGATAATAAAGTTTCACTTTTTGTAAGATATATTGACCTTGCAACTGGTGAAAATGAAACAAGAATTGTTAACAAGAATGTATAAGGAGAATTATGATGAAAGAATTTGAACTTAAATATGGCTGTAACCCTAATCAAAAGCCCTCAAAAATTTATATGGAAGATGGTTCAGAACTTCCAATTGAAATTCTCAATGGTAAACCAGGATATATCAATTTCCTTGATGCATTTAATTCATGGCAGCTTGTAAAAGAAATTAAAGATATTCTTGGTATGCCTGCTGCAACATCATTCAAGCATGTTAGCCCAACATCAGCAGCAGTTGGTGTAAAACTTCCTGATTCACTTAAAAAGGCATGTTTTGTTGATGATATTGAGGGTCTTGATGACTCTCCACTTGCATGTGCTTATGCTCGAGCAAGAGGTACTGACAGAATGTCATCTTTCGGTGACTGGATTGCATTGAGCGACGAATGTGATGCTACAACAGCAAAACTTGTTGCTCGTGAGGTTTCCGACGGAATTATCGCTCCAGGCTATTCCGCTGAAGCTCTTGAAATTCTCAAGGGCAAGAGAAACGGTAACTATAACATCGTTAAAATTGATGCTGATTACGTTCCTGCCGTGCAGGAAAAGAAACAGGTTTTCGGTATCACTTTTGAACAGGGTAGAAATAACTTTAGAATTGATGAAGAGCTTCTTTCAAATATGGTTACTGAAAACAAAGAACTTCCTGAAGAAGCAAAGCGTGACCTTATAATTGCTCTCATCACTCTTAAATATACACAGTCAAACTCAGTTTGCTATGCTTTTGACGGTCAGGCTATCGGCGTTGGTGCAGGTCAGCAGTCAAGAATTCACTGTACAAGACTTGCAGGTACAAAGGCTGATACTTGGCATCTTCGTCAGCATCCAAAAGTGTTAAATCTTCCTTTCCGTGACGATATCCGCCGTCCTGACAGAGATAACGTTATTGTCGGTTATATCAATAAGAATGAAGAAGATGTTTGTGCAGACGGAATTTGGCAGAAATACTTTACAACACAACCTGAACCTTTAACTGATGCAGAAGCAAGAGCATATCTTGACACAATTACAGGCGTTTCAGTTGGTTCTGATGCTTTCTTCCCATTCAGTGACAACATTGAAAGAGCAAGAAAAAGCGGTGTTTCATATATTGCAGAGCCAGGCGGTTCAATCCGTGATGATGTTGTTATTGATTGCTGTAACAAATATGGTATTGCAATGGCATTTACAGGAATGCGTTTGTTCCATCATTAATTTTTGAGGTTTGATATGAAAATAATGGTTGTCGGTGGTGGCGGTAGAGAACATGCTATCATCAAGAAATTAAAAGAGAATAAAAATGTCACAGAAATCTTTGCATTGCCAGGTAATGGTGGCATTGCAGCGGATGCGACTTGTGTAGAAATCGGTGCTACTGATATTGAAAAAATTGTTTCTTTCGCAGTAGAAAATAAGATTGACTATGCAGTTGTTGCACCTGATGACCCATTAGTGTTGGGTTGTGTTGATGCTCTCAATGAAAAAGGCATTCCTTGCTTTGGACCAAGAGCAAATGCTGCTATCATTGAAGGCAGCAAGGTTTTCTCAAAGAACTTAATGAAAAAATACAACATTCCCACTGCTACATACGAAGTTTTTGAGGATATGGAAGAGGCTCTCAATTATCTTGAAACTGCTCCAATCCCAACAGTTATCAAAGCAGATGGTTTGGCTCTCGGTAAGGGCGTTATTATTGCACAGACCCGCGATGAAGCTAAAACTGCTGTCCGCGATATGATGGAAGGCGGTATTTTCGGTAAGTCGGGTTCTCGTGTAGTAATCGAAGAATTCCTTACAGGTCCTGAGGTTTCAGTACTCGCATTTACTGACGGTAAGGTTGTAAAGCCGATGGTTTCTTCAATGGACCACAAGCGTATCGGTGATAATGATACGGGTCTTAACACGGGCGGTATGGGTACTGTGGCACCTAACCCTTATTATACAAAGGACATAGCCGAAGAATGTATGAAGACGATTTTTCTTCCTACAATCAACGCTATGAATGAAGAAGGTCGCACGTTTAAAGGCTGCCTTTATTTTGGACTTATGCTTACACCGAACGGACCAAAGGTTATTGAATATAACTGCCGATTCGGTGACCCTGAAACACAGGTTGTTCTTCCGCTTCTTGAAAGCGACTTGCTTGAGGTTATGATGGCAACAACAAACGGCACTTTAGCCGATACGGAAGTAAAATTTGCAGATAAATATGCTTGTTGTGTTATTTTAGCTTCAAACGGTTATCCAACCGCTTATAAAAAAGGCTTTGAAATGAGCTTTACGGATGAAGCACTTGCCGCTACTTACGTAGCAGGTGCAAAACTTGAAAACGACAAACTTGTTACTTCAGGCGGTCGTGTTACGGGCACAACTGCTATTGCAAATTCTCTCGCAGAAGCAATCAAAGAGGCTTATCGTCTGTCTGACGGTGTAAAGTTTGAGGGTGCTTATCGCAGAACGGATATCGGCCAAAGAGCACTCAAGGCTTTAAACTAAGTGAAATGGAGGAATTACCAAATGGTTTATCGTATATTTGTTGAAAAGAAGACTGGCTTGGATAATGAAGCAAAAGGTCTTCTTAACGAAGCAAAAAATTTGCTTGGCATCGAAGGTGTAGAAGATATTCGTCTTTTTAATCGCTATGATGCTGAAAATATTACAAAAGAATTGTTTGATTATGCTGTAAAAACAGTTTTCTCAGAGCCTCAGCTTGATAACGTGTCAACTGCTGTGGAAATTCCTGATGCTTACGTTTTTGCAGTAGAAGCACTTCCGGGTCAGTTTGACCAGAGAGCAGACTCAGCGGCTCAGTGTATTCAGATTATTTCTCAGGGTGAACGCCCTCTTATCCGTACTGCAAAGGTTTATGCTCTTTATGGAAAACTTACAGAAACTGATATTGTTGCTTTTAAAAATCACGTAATCAATGCAGTTGAAAGCCGTGAAGCAGCTCTTGAATTACCAGAAACACTTGCAGTAGAATATGCTGCTCCTGAAACAGTTGCTACTGTTGACGGCTTTATCGGTATGGATGAAGCAGCTCTCAGCTCACTTCTTGATGAAAAAGGACTTGCGATGGACATTGATGACCTTAAGTTCTTACAGGCTTATTTCAGAGATACGGAGCACAGAGACCCTACTATTACAGAAATTCGTGTTGTTGATACATATTGGTCTGACCATTGCCGTCATACAACTTTCTCTACTCATATCGACAACGTTCGTATCAGCGATTCTGCGGTGCAAGAGGCTTATGACCGTTATCTTGCCGCAAGAGTAGAAGTTTACGGTGAAGAAAAGGCGGCGGCTCGTCCACAGACCTTGATGGATATTGCTACCATCGGTACAAAGACGCTTAAAAAACGCGGACTTCTTCCCGAACTTGACGAAAGTGAAGAAATCAACGCTTGTTCAATTCACGTAACAGCAACTGTTAACGGTGAAGACCAAGATTGGCTTCTTATGTTTAAAAACGAAACTCATAACCACCCAACTGAAATTGAGCCATTCGGCGGTGCCGCTACTTGTATCGGCGGTTGTATCCGTGACCCTCTTTCAGGCCGTGCTTACGTTCATCAGGCTATGCGCGTAACGGGTGCAGGCGACCCAAGAAAGACTATTGCCGAAACTTTAGACGGCAAACTTCCTCAGCGTAAAATCTGTCAGACTGCTGCGGCAGGTTATTCATCTTATGGTAACCAGATTGGTCTTGCAACAGGTCACGTTGCAGAAATGTATCACGAAGGCTTTGTTGCAAAGCGTATGGAATGTGGTGCAGTTGTTGCTGCTGCTCCTGCTTATAATGTACGTCGTGAACGTCCTGCTCCGGGCGACGTAATCGTGCTTCTCGGTGGACGTACGGGCCGTGACGGTATCGGCGGTGCTACTGGTTCATCAAAGAGCCATAATATGAAGTCACTTACAACAATGGCTTCTGAAGTTCAGAAGGGTAATGCTCCCGAAGAAAGAAAAATCCAGAGACTTTTCCGTAATGCCGAGGTTACTCGTTTAATCAAACGTTGTAACGACTTTGGTGCAGGTGGCGTATCTGTTGCAATTGGCGAGCTTGCTCCCGGTCTTCAGATTGACCTTGATGCAGTCCGCAAAAAATACGAAGGTCTTGACGGAACAGAAATTGCAATTTCTGAATCACAGGAAAGAATGGCTGTTGTTGTAGCTTCTGAGGATGCAGATAAGTTTATTGCATTTGCAGAAAAGGAAAATCTTGAAGCATATCGTGTTGCCGTTGTTACAGAAGAAGAACGTATGGTAATGAAATGGAAGGGCAACGTTATTGCCGACCTTAGCCGTGCATTCCTTGATACAAACGGTGCAATTAAACATACTGACGTAACGGTTACAGAAAAGGACCTTTCTGTGTTAAGCAAGGCAATGTTCGGTTCGTTGCGTGAAATGGCTTCTGACCTTCGCACAGCAAGTCAGCGAGGTCTTGTTGAACGTTTTGACTCAACTATCGGTGCGGGCAGTGTGATTATGCCTTATGGCGGTAAACGTCAGCTTACACCTGCTCAGTCTATGGCGGCTGTATTACCTGTTCTTCCGGGGCAGGAAACAGACCAGGCAAGTGTATTCAGCTGGGGCTGTGACCCTGACCACCTTTCAGTTGACCCATATACAGGCGCTCACGCATCAATTTACAATTCTGTTGCAAAGCTTGTTGCCGCAGGTTGTGACTATAAACTTGCATATCTTACATTGCAGGAGTTCTTTGAAAGACTCAGAACAGAGCCTGAACGTTGGGGTAAACCATTCGCGGCGCTTCTCGGTGCATTTGATGCTCAGCTTGAATTGAATGCCGCCGCTATTGGTGGTAAAGATTCAATGTCAGGTAGTTTCCTTGATTTAGACGTTCCACCAACACTTATTTCTTTTGCTATTGCTCCTATCAAAAAGCAGGACGTTATCAGTCCTGAGTTTAAAGAGGCAAATCACCCCGTGTATCTTTTCGGTGCAACCGACGAAAGTGCTGACAGCCTTAAAGCTACTTGGGAAGCATTCCACAGCCTTTGTAAAGAAGGTAAGGTAAAGGCTTCATGGGCAGTTGAACGCGGTATCGGTGAAGCAGTTATGAAGATGTCATTCGGTAATAATATCGGCTTTACGTCATCTGCTGACCTTAAAGAAAATTGGCATCTCGGTATGTGGGGATTCCTCGTTGCAGAGCTTACTGAAGACGTTGAAATTCCTGGTGTAATGAAAATCGGTACAACCACCGAAGAACCTGTAATTAAACTCAACGATGACGTTGCTGCAATTGAAGAACTTTACGAATTGCATACTGCAACACTCGAAGACGTATATCCTACAAAAGCTAAAGAGGATAAGGGCGAAATCCCAACATATTCATTTGATGGTAAATGCAATATTGCTCCTGCAAACAAGGTTGCTAAACCAAAAGTGCTTATTCCTGTATTCCCAGGTACTAACTGTGAATACGATTCTGCCCGTGCAGTTGAAAAAGCAGGCGGTGAAGCAGAAATTTTCGTAATCAGAAACCTTACTGCCGAAGACGTTGCAAGAAGCGTTGAAGGCTTCTCTGCAAAGGTGAGAGAAAGCCAGATGATTTTCATTCCAGGCGGATTCTCAGGCGGTGACGAACCTGACGGTTCAGCGAAGTTTATTACTGCATTCTTCCGTAACCCTGCGGTTAAAGAAGCGGTTACAGACCTTCTTGATAATCGTGACGGCCTTATGTGCGGTATCTGTAACGGCTTCCAGGCGCTTATCAAGCTCGGTCTTGTTCCTTACGGCAAGATTATTGATACTGATGAAAATTGTCCGACACTTACGTTCAACAACATCAGTCGTCACCAGAGCAGAATTGTTCACACAAGAATTGCATCGACAAAATCACCTTGGCTCAGCCTTATGAATGTTGGCGACATTGTTAATGTGCCTATTTCCCACGGTGAAGGTAAATTCTTAGCTTCTCCTGAACTTATTGCAAAACTTGCCGAAAACGGACAGATTGCAACACAGTACGTTGACCTTGACGGAAAGGCTACATCGGATATTGACTTTAATCCGAATGGTTCACTTTGTGCAATTGAAGGTATTACTTCACCTGACGGCCGTGTATTCGGTAAAATGGGACACAGCGAACGTATCGGCGACGGTCTTTATAAGAACGTACCCGGCGAATATGATATTCGTATGTTTGAAGCTGCTGTTAAGTATTTTCAAGGCAAATAAGTTATAAAAATAAATGTAATCTGATACAAAAAACCTCGTAGGTTTAATACCTGCGAGGTTTTGCTTTTGTTTATCCTATTGCAATTTTGAAACAGATTGGCAAGTCGTTTTCAAATTTACCCTTTACTTTAATTGTGAGGGCTTTGTCATCTCTTGTATATTCTAACTTTTCATCACTGCCGAGAAGTTCAACACTTTCGATAAGATAATCGTGAGGGTTATGGGTGCGAAGTGTCTTGATTTTTACAGTTTTTGACGGACGCATCTGGAATACGTAAAGATATCCGTTTTTGTATGTAAATCGGAAATCCTTATTGGTGAATTTCTTTTCATCACCGTCTTGGAAAAATCCGTCTTTGGCATTAACCTTGCCTTCGCCGAATTGTTTCCAGAAGGTCGTACCGTAAATACCTTCACCGTTTGTTTCGAGCCATTTACCCATAGTAAGAAGTACTTCGGTTTCTTCGTCGGTAATAGTTCCGTCAGGTTTAGGGCCGATGTTAATGAGAAGATTGCCGTTTTTTGAAACGATATCAACAAGGTCGCAAATAACCTGTCTTGCACTTTTATATTCGTTATCTTTTCTGTAACCCCAAGAGCATTTGCCGATTGCTGTGTCAGTCTGCCAATAAAGAGGGGAAATACCCGTTAAAGCACCGCGCTCAACGTCAAAGGTTGCAACGGTAGGTGGGAATGCTTCGTGCTTGTAGTTAATTGTCACTTCCTTGCCCCATTCTTCTGCACGGTTATAATAATATGCAGCCAATTTTTTAAGATAAGGCTTAAAGCTGTGATTGTGAATCCACCAGTCAAAATAGAGAACTGACGGTTGATATTTGTCAACTAATTCGCAAGTTCTGACAAGCCAATCCTCAAGCCATTCCTTACTTGCGCCGATTGTATGAGTGTTTTCGGTGGTTTCACCAAGATGGTGTGAGTCCCACTCCTCACAAAAAACGGCAGGACCATAGAAATCACGGTAGTTGTCATCATTAACGTCACTGTCAAAGGTTCTGCCTAGGTTCATAAAGAAATAATGCTCTGCGCGGTGAGTCGAGGCGCAAAGTGTCAGCCCCTGCTTTTCACATTCAGCCTTTAATTCACCAACAACGTCTCTGCAAGGACCCATTTCCTTTGCGTTCCAACGGTTAAATTCTGTATCATACATCGCAAAACCGTCGTGATGCTCTGCTACGGGCATAACGTATTTAATACCTGCCTGTTTAAAAAGAGAAACCCATTTTGAAGCATCGAAATTTTCCGCCTTAAACATTGGAATGAAATCTTTGTATCCAAAGTTCTTATGTTCACCGTAAGTCTTTCTGTGATGTTCAAATTCGCGTACACATTTATCGTACATACTTCTTGAGTACCATTCACTGCCAAACGCAGGGACGGAATAAATGCCCCAATGGATAAAAACGCCTAATTTGTCGTGCATATACCATTCAGGGACTTTGTGATGAGCAAGGGACTGCCAGTCAGCCTTGAATTTCCCTTTTTCATTTACTTCATCAACGAGATTTAAGTATTCAGTAGTTGTCATTCTAATCACCCGAAATAATTATACAAGAAATACAATAAAATTGCACTACTTTTATTTACAAAAATATATAAAAATGGTAAAATTTTATGATTGAATATAAATATGCAAAATGCATTTAATAAAAGGTGATTTTATGAAAACTTACGGCACTTATTTTCAAAACGATAAGGATTTGCCAATCAAATACGGTGAAATCAATTTAATAAATCCCGAAAGACAAAGACTTCGCGGTGAACCTTTGTATAAGGGCGTTGAAGTGTATCCTGTTTTTCAGGGCTTTTGCGGTACGGACTTTGAGCTTATGAAAATGGGCAGAGAAAATAATCTTTCCCATAAATTCCCCGAAGGCGAAAACCGTCTTATCAACGGTCACGAAGGTGTTGTGTGGGTGCCTTCTGAAAACAGATTTGCAATAGTGCTTATTCGCGGTGGCGACAGTTATGACCCGACGCGTTATACAGAAGATGAAACGTATTTTGAATACGGTTGCGATAAAGCAGACGGTCTTTTCTGCGACAAAAACTATTTTAATCCCGATATGCTTCTTCATCTTCCATCAAAATATGAAAATCTTGAAAAATTACCTTTGTCAGTGGCAAAAAAACTCTCGTTTGCTGACCCTTATGCTTGTGCAATCTTCCAGCTTGAAAGAATGGAAGACATCGGTGAAGCACAGAATTTCCGTGTGGAAATGGCAAAGCATAAATGCAGTGAAGCAGAGGCAAGAAAATTAGCAAAAGACAATATTTTTGCAAGAACGGTAGTTTTCGGACTTGGTATGACGGGACTTTTTATTGCCGACCAAATTAAGAGAAATCACCCTGATGCGCAAATTTTGTTTGTAGGCAGAAGTGACGAAACTTGCAAAAAAGTCACATTCTCAAAAGAAATCGCCGATGCAGATTACCTTTGTACAAGCGGTCTTACCGAAGAAGAAACAGCAGAAAAGATTATGAAAAAACTCGGCGGACGCGCTACAATGTTCGTGGGAACAAGCGGCAGTAACGTTGAACACAGAATTGCATTTCAGCATAAGGTTCTCGGTTGTAATGGTGTTTATAACAGTTTCTCGTTAGGTCCCGTTGTTTCATACGATACAATGCCTTTCGGCTTTGAAAATCACGTTATTTTCGCATCAATCAACTTCCGTCAGGAACATATGGAAAGAGCAATTGAGGTTCTTGTTGATTCTCGTTATGACGAGGTCGTTGAGCTTATCCCAAAAGACGAGTTTATCGCTGACCCGTTAGATGCTTATGAAAACAAAATATTCTGTAAAGGTGCACCGCTTAAAACGGGTGTAATCTGGAATAAAGAATACATTAAAGAGGATGAATAATATGAAAGCAATAGTAATTTCAAATCCAAATGAAATAGAAATAAGAGAAGTACCAATGCCTGAGGTAAAAAAAGGCGAGGCACTTCTTAAAGTTAAATACGTAGGTATCTGCGGCGCTGACGTTGCATCATTTACAGGCAATCAGCCGTTTACTACATACCCAAGAATTCCAGGTCACGAATTTTCAGCAGAAATCGTGTCAATCCCTGAAAACGATAAAGGCTTAAAGGCAGGGGATATCGTTACCTGTAACCCATATTTTAACTGTGGCACTTGTTACAGTTGTGAGCGTGGCTTTGTAAACTGTTGCACGGACAATCAGACAATGGGTGTTCAGCGTGACGGTGCATTCTGTGAATACATCTCAATGCCCGTTGAGAGAATTTATGACGGTAAAGGTCTTTCTGCGCAAGAATTGGCACTTATCGAGCCGTTTGCAATTTCTCAGCACGCGGTTTCCCGTGCGACAATCAAGGAAACTGACAACGTGCTTGTAATCGGTGCAGGACCAATCGGACTTTTCGCACTTCTTGCCGCAAAACAGAAATGCAATAAAATCGTAGTTGCCGATATTCTCGATAACCGTCTTGAGTTAGCAACCGAATACGGTGCAGATGCAGTTGTGAATACAAAAACACAATCTCTTGAGGAGTTCACAAAAGAATTTACAGATGGCAACGGCTTTGACGTTTGTATTGAGGCTTGCGGTGCTCCTGAAACCTTCTTGGGCTGTATCGATAACGCCGCTTTTGCCGCTAATATCATTCTCATTGGTAACGGTAAGCGCGAAACTAACTTCGTTCATTCAATCATTCTTAAAAAAGAGCTTAATATTCACGGTAGCCGTAATGCATTAAAGGATGATTTTATCAATTTGATTGATATTGTTGCAAATAAAAAAGCCGACCCGATGAAAATGGTCAGCGGTGTTTATGAGATGAACGATGCTCTTGACGCATTCAAGGCATTGGCAAATAATGACGGAACTTTGGCAAAGCTTCTTATTAAAATAGGTGACTGATATGAAAGAAACGGTAATTCAGTTTGGTGAAGGTAATTTTCTTCGCGGCTTCGTTGACTATTTTCTCCACGAAATGAATGTAAAAGGCTTATATGACGGAAAAGCAGTTGTTGTTCAGCCAAGAGCAGGCGGAAAATGTGCCTTGTTAAATGAACAGGACTGTAAATATAATCTCTATTTGAGAGGTATTCAGAACGGTGAAATCGTAAATGAACACGTCTTTGTTGAGTCAATTTCAAGATGTGTTGACCCATACAAAGCCTTTGAGGATTACTTATCTCTTGCAGATAACCCTGATTTCCGTTTTATTGTGTCAAACACAACGGAAGCAGGAATTGAATTTGTCGATACTTGTAAATTCGACGATAAACCTGCACTTTCTTTCCCCGCAAAACTCACACAATTGCTTTACAGACGTTATAAAAACGGCTTGAATGGATTTGTAATCCTCGCTTGTGAGTTGATTGATAACAATAGCGCAGAACTTAAAAAATGTATTTTGAAATACGCTGACCTTTGGAATCTTGAAGCAGGATTTGTTGAATGGATTGAAAATGAAAACTGTTTTGCAAACACCCTTGTTGACAGAATTGTAACAGGATATCCAAATGACGAAACAAAGGAACTTCATCCTGACGATAAATTTCTTGATACAGCAGAGATTTTTCACCTCTGGGTTATTGAGGGTGATTTTGAAAACGAAATCCCGCTTAAAAAGGCAGGATTTAACGTTATCTGGACTGACGATGCAAAGCCGTATAAGAAAATCAAGGTAAGAATTTTAAACGGTGCGCATACGTCACTCGTTGCAGGTGCGTTGCTTTCAGGCATCGAAACTGTCGGCGAAGCAATGAATGATGAAATAACGTATAATTTCCTTAACAAGTGTATGAAAGAGGAAATTTTGACCACAATCGGTGAAAATGAAGAAAGCATCGCCTTTGCAGATGCCGTATTTGACCGTTTCAAAAATCCGTTTATCGCACACAAATGGCGTTCAATTGCTCTTAATTCTGTTAGCAAATATTCGGTACGCGTTTTGCCGACTTTGTTAGAATATAAAGAGAAAAACGGCGAATATCCAAAACTTCTCACGTTGTCACTTGCAAATCTTATTTATTTCTATAAAAACGACAACCCTGACGACAATGCAGACGTTGTTGCTGCGATGAAAAATGACAGTATAGCCGATATTCTCGCAAATACTTCATTATGGCAAAATGATTTGTCCGATATGACAGAAATTGTTACTGAATATTACGAAAAAATTAAAACTCTCGGTGCAAAGGAAACAATGAAATGGATACTTTCATAATTAACGAAAAAGATAACGTCTGTGTTGACCTCCAGACAGGTCACAAAATCGCAATTTGTGATATAGACAAAGGTGCAGACGTTATAAAATACGGATACCCAATAGGATATGCCACTGAAAATATCAAAAAAGGGGATAGTGTCCATTCCCACAATATGAAAACAAAGTTGGGGGATATTCTGTCTTATGAATACAACCCGAATTTTGAAGAATCAGCACCAAAAAAGCCACTCACAATCAAGGCTTTTGTCCGTGAAAACGGTGATATTGGTATAAGAAATGATATCTGGATTGTATCAACCGTTGGCTGTGTAAACAGTATCGCAAAGCAATTAGCTGAAAAAACGGGCGCTATTCATTTCTCTCATTCCTATGGTTGCAGTCAGCTTGGCGACGACAGTAAAACAACTCAGTTAATTCTTCGCGGACTTATCAATCATTCCAATGCTGGCGGTGTGCTTGTTTTAGGTCTTGGCTGTGAAAACAATAATATCCCCGAAATGAAAAAAGTGCTTGGCTCTTGGAATGAAAACAGAGTTAAATTCTTATCCGTACAGGATTGTGAAGACGAATTGACAGAGGGTATTGCTCTTATCGAAGAATTAAAAGCAACGGCGTCAAAGGATTGCCGACAAGAAGTGCCGATTTCAAAGCTGAAAATCGGTCTTAAATGCGGTGGCTCGGACGGGTTCTCGGGTATAACCGCAAATGCCGTTGTCGGTAAGGTAACAAACGAAATCTGCGCTATGGGCGGTACTGCGGTGCTGACGGAAGTACCCGAAATGTTTGGCGCAGAAACTGTGCTTTTTCAACGGTGCATAAATAAAGAAGTTTTTCAAAAGAGTGTTAATCTTATCAACAATTTCAAGCAGTATTTTAAAAATCACGGGCAACCCGTTTCTGAAAACCCGTCACCTGGGAATAAAGAAGGCGGAATTACCACTCTCGAAGAAAAATCACTTGGTTGTATTCAAAAGGGTGGAACAGCACCTGTTGTTGACGTTCTTGACTACGGTGAAACCTTAACAAAATCAGGGCTGAATCTTCTCAACGGGCCGGGAAACGATATCGTTTCAATAACAAATCTTTCTGCGGTCGGTTGCCATCTCATTTTGTTTACAACGGGCAGGGGAACACCTCTTGGAGCGCCTATACCAACAATCAAAATTGCGTCCAATGACAATGTAGCAACAAAAAAGAACCATTGGATTGACTACTCTGCCTACGGATTTAACAAACAAGCAAAGGCTGATGAATTGTTGGAGCTTATAACACGAGTTGCTAATGGCGAACAGACAAAGAACGAAATTCAAGGCAACCGTGAAATTGCAATTTTTAAAGATGGAGTAACGTTATGATTATTGATGCTCATGCTCATTTATGGAAACAACAAAAGGGAATAGTAAACGGAAAGCCTGTGTTTGACGTTGGCAGAGGCAGAAGTGATTTTGGCGGTGAAATCAAACAAATGATGCCGCCCTATATGACGGACGGTAAAAATTCCGTGGAAAGATTTCTTGCCAATATGGATTATGCACAGGTCAGCGGTGCCGTGATTACACAGGAATATATCGACGGTAATCAGGATGAATACTTGCTTAAATGCAAATCCGACAGAATAAAAATTTGCGCTTTATATGAAGAAAAACCACTTGATAATATAATTGGTTTTGACGGTATTAAAATCTGTGCAGGACGTTTGGCTGACAAAAATCTTCTTAATCACCTTGAACCGTTCAAGGTTGCGAATGAAAACGGAAAGTTTATTTCAATCGACCTTGCAGACGGTGATGAACAAACTGAAATGATGCAGAAAATCATTGAAATGTTCCCAAATCTCAGAATTGCAATCGGTCATTTTGGTATGGTAACAAGAGAAAATTGGCTTGAACAAATAAAACTTGCAAAGAACAAGAACGTTTTTGTTGAAAGCGGTGGTATCACGTGGCTTTTCAATTCAGAATTTTATCCGTTTCCATCTGCAATTAAAGCAATAAAAGAGGCCGCCGACCTTGTGGGGTATGACAAACTTATGTGGGGCAGTGACTATCCGCGCACAATGACTGCAATCACGTATAAAATGAGCTATGATTTTGTCGTTAAGACAACGGAAATCAGCGAAGAAAACAAAAAGCTCTTTTTAGGTGAAAATGCAAGAAAATTCTATGGCTTTGCAGATATTCCAATCCCTCAAAGAATTAAAAATATAGTTGAAGGTTAAAAAAAGAAGGCAAAAGGCTACTTCTCATAAGGATGTTAAAACCCCGACAGATATTTAAGTCTGTCGGGGTTGCTTTATTCTGTTCGATAAATTGTAACTTGGTGCATTTATTCTCCCCAGAACATTGCTTCGATTTTTGCTTGATATTCATCATCAATTTCATACCAATAACTCGAAACTGGGTTATGAACAGGGTAAATAATAACGCTTTCTTTCTCAATTTCGTATGCAGATAAAATGTCTTTCATTTCTTCGATGGTTGCACCATTACCCATTAGGTTTTGGATTTCTTCTTGTGTTTTCATTCGGTTCGTTCCAGATAGAACTCCACAATGATACAAATTTCCAGCCATCTGCCACACATAGATTTCAAGACCTTTCATTGTGTCCAGATTAAAATACTCAGGATACTTTTCATAAAGCGGGTGTAGCTGAACTGGTCCATCGTATTGAATTTTATCATCACTTGGTTTTGTCGCATTTGTGTTGGTTGTTGGTTGTTGAGGGGTATCGAGTTTTGCATTTACTTTTTCTATTTGCCATAATTCATCAATGCTCTTTTGATTGTCGGGATACCAAAATACAGATGTGTTTCGGTATGTGTTATGAACAGTTTGACCGTTTTCATCTATCCCAACCATAATTTTGTTCCACACAACAATCTTGTAGGTCAAGGCATTATAATCACGGGTGCCACCATCATCGTATGTGCCTTGTGGAATAGGCAAGAATAAAACCAACAACAATGCAATCATAACAACTGTGGAAACAATAATTCTCTTTTTCATAGCGATAACCTCCTTCGTCAAATTCACAGTTTATCGAACTGATTCAAAAGAAGAACCAGCATCGCATTTGTACGTACAAATGCTTTATTGGGCTATGCCCAAACCCATTTTATCATAACAATTTGTATTATTCAAGTTTTATTCCGACTTTGTCGGAGTGATATTATTGCCTTTTCGGCAATAGTGTTATTGAAACCTTGCGGTTTCAGTGTTATTTTATTCGCCAAACTCGGCGTAGCCGAATA
>JAZQYK010000064.1:0-4190 GCA_045633505.1 Candidatus Fimenecus sp.
AACCGATAGATATAGTTGGGATTGAGCGGAATTTGTTCATTCCGCCCCACCCTAATTGGTATGAGTTAACTATAAATAAAATTTCGCAAAATGTCAATAATTTTGACAAATTTCTTTTAAAAATTACTCAATTATTTTTGATAATTCATCAGGATTCCTTGTGGTAATATTATCAGGAGCAAAAGAAAGAATTTTATACATATTATACTCGTCATTTACCGTCCAGATTGAAACAAGCAGACCGTTTTCGCGGAAAGTGTCAACCAAATCCTTCGATGCACCTTTATAATTGAAGTTTATGCCGACAGCGCCTGCACTCTTCACTTTTTCTACCAACGAAAGTAAATATTCTTTATCAGTATTTTTTGACTTGTCAACGTCCACGTTGAGATAGTATTCAACCTCAGGACTGTTGTTTTTTACGGCTTCAACGAATTCATCTTTAACTCCCGTGTAAAAAATTCTGTCAGCCACACCGTATTCCGCTGCAAGAGGATAAACCTTTTCCAAAGCATCAACGGTTTTTATGTCAACGTTTGCACGAACGTCCTTAAACATCGCCAGATATTCAAAGGCTTCTTCTAAAGTGATTTCATTTCCCACAGGTTCATCGTGAGCCAAAACAGGCGTACCGTCCGACGTGAAGTACAGGTCAAACTCAACAATTTGAGCACCGTTTTCAATGCCCGTTTTAATCGACTCCAAAGAGTTTTCTTCAGTATCCATACAGCCCGTATGCGCGGTAATCGTAAAGCCGTTCGGCAAATTCAATTCTGTGTTTTTATACTCATTCAATTTCATTGTTCGCACTCCAAAAAATATTCCTGCTGCTGCAATTACAAGCGTTGAAGCAATCACAACCGAAATTACTATTTTTTTCATAACAGCACCTCATTTTCACGGGACGTCGAGAACGCGACCCTTACGGGATATATTTTAATATTATTTACAATATAAATCAAGTTTTTGTTGATTTATTTTAGTTGTAGGTATATAATTTCTTTGATACAGGTTAAGAATGTCGGGGAATCAGGTGAAAATCCTGAACGAGTCCGTCACCGTAATCAGATGAGTTGTTTTCATACTCTTTGCCACAAGAGTAAAACCATTGGATTTTTCCGAGAAGGTGAAAATTACAGTTTAGTCTGCAAGTCGGGATACCCGGTTTTGAGTTACTGTTGTTGCGAAAACCAATATATCAGTAAGCCTTGTATTAAAAATAAAATATTTAAGGAGATTACAGTTATGAAAAATGTAATGAAATCAAAAGTAGTACTGTCAATTCTCGCGTTGGTGCTTATTGTGGCTATGGCACTCTCTTTCTCAGCGTGTAGAAACAATGATAGTGACACAAACACAACAACCACTACACAGGCTAGCGGTGAAGCAAAGAAGGAACTCAGTTTCGTATTCAAGGTAGTTGACCTTGACGGAAGCGAAAAGTCCTTTGACATCAAAACAGATGCCAAAACAGTTGGTGAAGCTCTTTTAGCCGAAAAGTTTATTTCAGGTGAACAAGGCGATTACGGTCTTATGGTTGATACCGTTAACGGTGTTAAGTATGACTACACCGCTGATGGTGCTTACTGGGCATTTTACGTAAACGGTGAATATGCTACAAGTGGCGTTGACACAACGGATATTGTTGAAAGAACTACATACTCATTCGTTGCAACAAAGGCATAATGAGGACCGAAAAACACAAAAAGCTGGTTGACGTTATAGTGTTCACTATGCTGGGCGTTATAATGTTACTTTCCAAGTTTTTAATGGAACCGTTACCGAATTGGCATTTGTTAGGCACACTTATTACCGCATATACAATCGTATATCGCAAAGATGCCTTAAAGCCGATTTACATATTTGTGCTGCTTTCGGGGCTTGTTTATGGCTTTGGAATATGGTGGATTCCGTATCTATATATATGGACAATTCTTTGGGGAATGGTTATGCTGTTACCGAAGAATATGAAGCCTAACGTTGCGGTACCTGTCTATATGGTAGTTTCAGGACTGCACGGACTTTTATACGGTACGCTTTATGCTCCTGCACAGGCGTTGTTATACGGCTATGATTTCAAAACGATGGTTGCCTGGATTATAGCAGGACTTTCATTTGACGTTATGCATTGTGTGGGCAACGTGGTGTTGGGCATTCTCATTTTGCCCATTGTGAAAGCTCTGAAAAAGTTTCATAAATATTAAAAAGGTAATGTAAAAAAGGAGTTGTAAGTAACTAAAGTTACTTGCAACTCCAATTTTTTATCTTTATTTAATTAAAGAAGTATTCTCCGTCCATATAAAAGTCCAACATCATCGCATCGAAAGTATCAATTGCACCGTCCTGATTCAAATCAGCTGCATAAAACTCTGCTGAACCTTCGCTTATAGTTGCATTTCCCGCTGATGCTTCAAGAATTTTATTGTAATCTTCTTCATTAACTAAATTTGAAGCATCTGCATCACCGCGCTTGGCAACGGTATAAATCTTTGTTGTAACAGTATCGGAAACTGTAAGTGTTACACCTGTCGAACCGCTCTTGTTAGCCGTTCTTGAAAAAATGCCTGAATATTCAATGTAATTGATATAACTCGAAACGTCCATACCGATTATAAGAACGTTTCTTATTGGGTCAAAGTGAATATCCTTCGCACCGTATCTTAAATTTCCTATACCGTAAGTGTCAGTTGAAAGCGTAGGATAAGAAAGTGCTTCGTTGGCAGTTGAAAACAATTTGCCCGTGCCGATGTGAACTGTTGAGTCGGCAACGTCTGAATATCCGAAATTCTGTGTTTTAGTGTCACTGCCGATAAGGAAATAACTGTAATATATACTTGACTGGTCATCCCAGGTTGAGTCAAGAGTGTACCATTCGCCGTCATCCATCAGCACCATATTCCATTTGTGAGCACCGCCACCGCCCGTTCCCATAACGGTTATGCAAGGGATACCCTCACGGTCACAGATAAGTTTGAATGCTTCGGCATAGCCCTCGCAGACGCAAAGACCGGTAACCAACGCACCGTAGGAATCAAAAATATTTGCTTTTGAAATCGTGGTATCATATTCTGCATTATTTGCAATATAATCGTGAATGGATTTCACTTTTTCGTGACGGCTTATACCGTAAACCTCAATTTCGTCAAGTTTATCGATAATTGCAGATTGTTTCTCAGCCACGTCCTCAAAAGAGGAGAAATGTGTCGAGTCAATGCCAACAGTCAATACTAAACTTGTTATTGTACTGGTGTAAGTTCCGCCTGAATAAGTTGTGCTTGTACCGTAGCTCATATTGAATCCTGACACCCAGAAAAACAACGGATTATCTTCATTTAAAGCCGTGATTGCCATTATTATATCCTGTTGAGCCTGACTTGCGGCATTGGTCTTTGCAGTGCTTGAAGCAGTTGCCTGACCTGTAATTTTTACGCTCGACAGGTCAAAGGTAATTTCCTGAACAGCACCAGCATTCCAGATTTGATTATATAACCCTTTTTGGTTTGCAGTTAACTGATTATAGAAAAACTTTGTGGCATCAACATCGGTGCCGTTACTGTAAAAATTATTAACACCGTTATTAAAAGTAATTTCAAGCTCAACATCAGGAGAAAATCGGGTTATGCTAATTTCTTCCGTTGTGTAAATTTTGTTATCAGAAGCAGAAACGCCAATAGTCGTAACGCTAAAAAAAACGCAAAGTGCCATTATGACAGACAGCACTTTAAAAACCATTCTTTTCATAACAACACTCCGTTCAAGTTTAATATTATTTTTTATCAAGGAATTTTGAAAGCTCGTCCATAAAGGCATTTACGTCCTTAAACTGCTTATAAACTGAAGCAAAACGAACGTAAGCCACTTGGTCAATGCCCTTGAGTTGTTCCATAACAAGCTCACCGACACGAACACTTGTAACCTCACGGTCAAGTGAATTTTGGAGAGTGGTTTCGATTTCGCTAACGGCTTTTTCTATGGTTTCCATTGAAACGGGACGCTTTTCACAAGCAGTAAGCATACCTTTAATAAGTTTTTGTCTGTCAAAAACTTCACGGGTTTTGTCTTTCTTGACAACGACAATCGGAACACTTTCAATTATTTCATAGGTTGTAAATCTTTTGTTGCATTTGATACATTCACGGCGACGGCGAATTCTTTCACCCTCGTCAGTCGGACGCGAGTCAATAACCTTA
>JAZQYK010000065.1:0-7823 GCA_045633505.1 Candidatus Fimenecus sp.
CTCACCATACAAAAGTAGGGTCGCTTCATGAAGCGACCGTCCAAAGTGTGCGGTTTATTTAATACGGGCGATTCGTGAATCGCCCCTACTTTCAGGGGAGCCGAGAACCGACCATATTGGTGTCATAAACATCCCGACAAACTCAAATTTATTATAAAAAAAGGGCGATTTCAAATCGCCCTTGCGTTTTGCATTTTGCACTTACATTGATTCAGGTGTTGAGATGCTGAAGGTTGTGAGAATGTTTGTAATTACATTCATAACACAAGTGCAAAGGTAAAGACGAGCCTGCATAAGTGCCTCGTCTTCAACTGCAACACGGCAAGCATTATAGAACTTGTGGAAAAGTGTTGCAAGGTCAATGCAATAACGGGTAATCTTTGCTGGGTCATAATTCTTTGCAGAGTTTACGATTTCGTCCGTGAGAGATGCAAGGTGACGGATAAGCTCAATTTCTTCAGGAGCAGTAAGGAGTTTAAGCTCGTCCTTTGTACAGTCACGAACCGTAACACCGTCTGCTTCAACCTTACGGAGAATACTGTGAATACGCGCATTTGCATACTGACAGTAGTAAACGGGGTTCTGACTTGACTGTTCAACCGCTAAATCAAGGTCAAAGTCCATCTGTGAACCAGGTTCACGCATATTAAACAAGAAACGAACTGCATCAACGGGAATATCCTCAAGCAAATCAACGAGTGTGATTGCTTTGCCTGTTCGCTTACTCATTCTTACAACTTCACCGTCTCTTGTAAGACGGACTAACTGCATAAGAATCACGTCAAGACGGTCAGAGTCAAGGTCAAGTGCTTCAAGGACGCCTTTCATACGTGCAACATGACCGTGGTGGTCAGCGCCCCAGATGTTAATAGCCTTGTCAAAACCGCGAGTAACAAGTTTGTTCTTGTGGTAGGCAATATCTGCCGCAAAATACGTCGGATTACCGTTTTGACGAATAAGAACGTCATCTTTAAGCTCAAGTTTATCAATATCTTCCTGTGTTTTGCCTTGACGAAGAAGCATTTCAGTCTGTACCTTGATATTGTTGTACCAGACTGCACCGTCTTTTTCATAAGTAAGACCTTTATTTGTAAGATAGTCAATAACTTCTTTAACTGCGCCGCTGTCGTGAAGCTGACTTTCCTTGAACCAGGTCTTATATTCAATACGGTACTTTGCCATATTAGCCTTCATATTGTCGATATTCTTTGGAAGAGCAAATTCTACAAGAGCCTTTCTTCTTTCGTCTTCACTCTTGTTCATATACTCGTCACCGTAAACGTCGGCAAATTGCTGTGCTCTTTCCTTGATATCTTCACCGTGATAGCTGTCTTCAGGCAATTCTACTGCATCCTCGCCTTTATAAATCTGCTGATAACGGATATCAAGCGAAAGACCAAATTTTTCTATTTGATTACCTGCGTCATTGATATAAAATTCTCTTTCTACTTCATATCCTGCCATATCCAGAACTGCTGCAAGGCAGTCACCTAATGCACCGCCACGAGCATTACCCATATGCATTGGACCTGTCGGGTTTGCTGAAACAAATTCAACATTGATTTTTTTGCCCTGACCATAGTCACTTCTGCCGTAATCCTTGCCAAGCGCTTTAACATCAAGCAGAATATCAGCATAAAAATCCTTTGAAAGTGTAAAGTTTACAAAGCCTGCACCTGCAACTGTACAAGACTCAAAATACGTTCCGTCAAGCTCGATGTTTTTTGCAACCAAATCTGCAATCATTTTCGGCGCGCGACGGAAAACCTTTGCACATACAAAGGCAATATTTGATGAATAGTCACCGTTGTCGCGATTTGCAGGAACTTCAATATTGAATGCAGGGATTGGCTCGGCTGGGATTTCACCTTCGCTAACAGCCTTGCCAAGTGCATCAACAATAAGTGTATGTAATTGGTCTGTTGCCTGTTTAACTAATTTTGACATCTGTTTTTCTCCTTATTTTTCCTCGATATATATAATCATAGTGTTTTCTGAAACAAAGCCGTTGTTGAAGTCAAGGGAATATCTCATTTTGAGAACTCCGCCCTTTTCATCAGCGGACCAGTCAACCTGATTTCCGTAAATACCCATAGTCAGCTCACCGTAAGGCGTACTGTAAAGTGTGTGATGACGGGTGTTCTTTTCAATCATCATTTCACTGCTGAACTGACCGTGTCTTATGATGCTTACCGTGTCATTTCCAAAAACGGTAATCGTTGTTTCTTCAGGTCCCGTTTCTTCGTTGTTTTCGATATATTCAATTATGCTTTTATCGTCTTCAAGGGCGAGAGTGCCTGAAACGGTCATTTCTCCCTTATTGTCACCGTTTTCGGTGCGTTGCATACTGACGATTCTTATAACTGCTTCTTTTTTCACTGTTCAAATTCCTTTTCCCATTTGTCAATTGCAAGAGTGCAAAGTCTATCGATTAAATCTCCGTATGATATTCCAGCTTTATCCATAAGCATAGGGTACATACTGATATTCGTAAAGCCGGGAAGGGTGTTAGGCTCGTTTAAAAGAACAGCGCCGTCAGAATATCTCACAAAAAAGTCAACTCTTGCAAGACCTGAACAGCCCCAAGCCTTATATGCTTTGATTGCTTTTTCCTGAACCTCTTTAATTTTATCCTCGCCGATTCTTGCAGGAATGTGAAGTCCGCTGTCTGCCTGATATTTTGCCTCAAAATCATAAAACTCGTTGCAAGGCTCAATTTCACCGACTGCACCCGCAAAAGGCTCGTCGTTACCCATAACGGCACATTCAACCTCAGCGCCGAGAATTGCTTCTTCAACAACAACTCTTGAGTCGAATTGTAATGCATAATCAAGTCCACGTTGGATTTCTTCAAGAGTTTTTGCTTTTACAACACCAACCGATGAACCTGCGTTTGCAGGTTTGATGAATACGGGAAGTCCCAAATATTCTTCACATTCTCTTGCGAACTCTCTGCCGTTTTGCTGAAAATCATATTTTGTGATATATTTCCATTTAGCCTGAGGAATATTATTAATGTCACAGATTGCGTTTGTCATAGCCTTATCCATACAAACCGCAGAAGCCATAGTGTTACAACCCACAAACGGAATACCTGCAATAGTGAGAAGACCTTGCATTGTACCGTCTTCACCGTTTTTGCCGTGAAGAACGGGGAAACAAACGTCAATTCGGATTTTTTCAAAACCGTTATCATTAAAAACGATAATTCCGCGGTCGGCACGGTCTGTTGAAATTACGGCTTTCTGAAGTTTTGACTTATCTTCAAGCCATTTGTCCTTTGGCAATTTCTCAAAATCACCGTTATAAAGGAACATTTCCCCTTGCTTTGTAATGCCAAGCATTATTACGTTGTATTTGTCCTTTGGTATATTTCTGATAACGGACGTTGCAGAAACCACTGAAACGTCGTGTTCAGAAGAAACACCACCAAAAATTATAAGCGCATTTTTCATCAATATCACCCATTATAATTATTAACTATACTATTTTAACACAATATATTTAAGTAATCAATTGTAATATTCACAAATTTTTAATGACAAATGAAAATAAATGTGTTATATTATATAGGATATATTATTTTTGACAAGAGGTATTCATATATGTTTGAAAGAAATGAAGCCCTTTCACTTATCCTGAAAGGCTGTACAGAAAACTTTGAAGCAAATGATTTCAAAGTGAATGTTCCTGAAAATTTAGAGAAGGGCGTTGCTCCTGTTTTTACAGAAGAAGATGCTTCTTTTATCGAAATTGAGAAAAACAGTCTTGTTGTTCGTCTTGTAAGTCACGATAATCTTCTTGACGTTATGGAACAAGGGGACGACGGCGAATTCAAGAAGGTTTCGTCGAATCTTTTCGACCTTGACTCTTTTGAGGAGAGAGATATCAAATCTCTTTGTAACGAAATTAAGGATACAATCGACAGCAGTTACGGTAAAAAGTCAAGAAAAGCCGCTGCCGTAAAGAAAGCTCCGCAGACGGTTTCAAAGGCTGCCGTTAAAAACGGTATGTCTTATGACGCAAATACTCTTGCAAACAGAATTGTAGGTATTTACCCTGAAATCAAAGAGGCATATAAAGAAAACTTCCAGAGATATGACGAGTTTTTGGCTGAGGATTTCTTCGTAAATCACGCAAACAAGTATATTATGGAAACACTTCGTTCAAACGATGCGCAGAAAATCAAGAAGTTAATGAGAATTCTCGGTGACACTTATGAAAACGGAACCAACGACGTTCAGGATTTAGTTGTTGTTACAATTCTTGGCGAAATCGATAACGATAAAGAAATTCTTGAAAAGTGCCGCGCAGAAATTACTGACGATGATTTCTATGATACACTCGTTGCCGTTAATCAGTATCTTGCCTCACCAAAGGGCAAGAAGGCAAAAGAGCTTCTTAAAAACCCGCCTGCATACAAACCTCCTAAAAAGAAAAAGGGCGGAATGATGAATGCGCTTATGCAAGGTTCAATGCCACAACAGTAAAATATGCAAAAAGGAAGCTCACAAGATGTGAACTTCCTTTATTTTTTATCCTGCATTCTTCGATAGTGGAAAAGATATTGCTGTGCAATTCCTTCAGTGCCTTTTGTGCAGTCGGGGAGACCGTCGGGATACATCTCTGCCATAATTCGTTTAACCCACACGTCAACAGGGAATGCCTCAATCTTGTGGAAACCGTAAAGCAACGCGCATTCAGCAACCTTTGCTCCCACACCCTTGATTTTTTGTAATTCCTCACGTCCGAATTCAATAGGTCTTTCTTCGATTGCCTTGAAATCAACGGTACCGTCTGCCACTTTTTTAGCCGCGTCAATAATATATTTAGCCCTGAAGCCTGAACGGATTGGTGCTAAATCCTCGACGGTGAGCTTTGCAAGTGCTTCAGCAGAGGGAAAGGTTTTCCGTCCGCTTTCGCCGTCGCCGAAATTTTCGCAAAGCCTTTCGACGATGCCTTTAATTCGGGGGATATTGTTGTTTGCTGAAATAATAAACGAGCAAAGCGCCTCCCAAGGCTCCTGACGGAGAATTCTGATGCCGTTGAATTCTTTAACGGCTTCAACGAGATATTTGTCGTCATAGCCGTTAACTATTTTTTCGTAATCACAATCAAAGTCAAAATAGTTCTTCCAGACTTCGTTAAAATCTTTTTCGTCACAGTTAAAAATTATTTTGTTTTCCAATTGCTCAACGATAAGCGCTTTACCAAAAGCAACACCGTGCCATTTTCCGTCAATTTCTTCCCAACGGAACGCCTGACCGCAATCTAAAGTAAGTCCCAGATTGAAAACGGGAGGACAGTTGATTTCAAATTTTTTATTCATAAAAACCATCTCGCAAAATAGACAAAATTTTCAAAAAATTATATGTAAAACTACTAATGTTAAATTGCACAAAAATTTTAGTAGTTTTTTAAGTAGCTAAAGTTCCAAAATGTATAAAATGTAAAGATATTACAACAAATTGTATTTGATATTTTTTTAACACTCTTTTCCAAATGGTGTCGAAAAATGGAAAAAACCTTGCAAAATGCTTGGAAATAGCGGAAGTTATAAACATTTTCAACAGAGTTTTCGACAATTTTGTTGAAAAGTTAATTATACGAATTGTATAATTTTTTCACCGTGAATTTTTGGTAAAAATCCCATATTGACAATTTTTAATGTTAAAAACTTCACAAAATTTAGTATAAAATCCACTAAAAAAACCAAAATATTTCTAAAAACAATAAAACTGTATTTGTGAGGAATTTTATATGGTTAAGGGAGTAAACCGTCAAGTGCTTGAAATTTTGGATACAGGGTGCGAATGCTTTGAAAAAGCCCTGTTTTTTGTTCGCCCTGAATATTCTCACGAAAGTGAGGGCAAATTGAAAAACAAGGCTATAAAATCCATAAAAAATTCGGGAGGCGTCCCCAAAACGCGAAAACAAAAAATTAAAAGCAGATTAATTTTTGCCGCCGAGCTTTTTGCATCTGCGGGAGTTGGGGCAGTAATCTCTGCGTTGCTTATAAAATAATCAAATCTTTATTGGCTTTTGTGAGGTTTATGCAACCGCTTTCGGTAATCAAAGCCATATCCTCAATTCGTACGCCAAATTTTTCAGGCATATAAATTCCGGGCTCAACCGTTACGATATTACCTACCTGCAAAATACTGTCTGTTGCAGGGGATAAGTTAGGGTATTCGTGAATTTCAACACCTACACCATGACCGGTTGAATGGGTAAAGAATTTTCCAAAACCTGAATTATTTATAACTTCACGGGCAAAATTGTCACCGGTTTTACAAGAAATACCAGCTTTAATATTTGAAAGGCAGTTTTCTTGCGCCTGAAGCACAGTGCTATAAACCTTTTTCATTTCGTCTGTGGCAAAGCCCATTGCAACAGTTCTTGTCATATCACTGTGGTATCCATTTATAATTGTGCCAAAATCCAAAGTGATAAAATCACCATTTTCAATTTTCTTGTCACTTGGTACACCGTGTGGCATGGAGGAGTTTTTACCACTAACAACAATCGTCTCAAAAGAAAGCCCTTCTCCGCCGTTGCGAAGCATAAAGAAATCAAGTTCCAATGCGATTTCTTTTTCAGTAACGCCGACTTTAATAAATTTCAAAATATGCTCAAAGGCTTTTTCAGCAATTCGCTGAGCTTTGATAATGCTTTCAACTTCGGTGTCCGTTTTTACAGAGCGAAGGGTATTTATAATAGTATCAAGGGTATTATCGGTTGATATCGGAGTCTTTTTAAGTACGCCTTTAAGTGAGTTATAGGTTGAAACGGTCATTCTCGTTGACTCTACGAGAAGTCTTGAGCAATCCATTTCAGCAAGGAACTTGGCTATTTGCGGATAAGCTTTCCCGAGAAGCGCGACCTCACAGCTTGAAATCTGCTTTTGAGCCGCTTCAATATATCTGCCGTCAGTAATAAAAACGGCACGGTCGGGGGATACAAGCAAAAATCCGTCAGATGACTCAAAGCCTGTAAAATATTTTCTGTTTTCAGGGGAAATTATAAGCGCACAAGTTCCGCTTTTTTGTTCAGTTAATAATTTTTGTAAATCTTTAATCATAATAACCATACCCATGTGATTTTTCAAATTCAGCTATAATCGGAGCTGCTTTTTTGCGGCGAACGGCATAAAAAACGGGAAAACGCGTTTTGCCTTCCAGGGAATCCACAAGAATTGGTATTGCGCCACAAGCGTTGGCAGACATAATATCAGCAAAAATTTGGTCGCCAACCATAGCAAGTTCATTTATTTTAACTCCCAACATATCAGCACCCTTTATAAGAGTGTGAGGCTTTGGCTTTTTTGCCTTCGCGATATAGGGGAGATTTAATTTCTTTGAAAGGATTTTCGGACGTCGTGGCATTGCGTTGGAAATAATCATTATTTTTATTCCGCCGTCCTGAATTGCCTTTAACCAATCTTCAAGTCCGTCAATGTAGTCGGTTTTTCCGTCGTTGCAAATAGTATTGTCTATATCAAGTGCAACAGCTTTTGCACCCATTTTTTTCAAATCATCTATGGAAATATCGAGGACGGATTTGTAACGGTATTTCGGCATTGGTGAAACCATAGTAAAACTCCTTAAAAAAATAGTGGGCAATCCATTTCGGATGCCCACTTGCGTTTTTGAAACATAGCTTCGCAAAGCGAAAATTATTTGAACTTACGCTTACGTGCAGCCTCAGACTTCTTCTTTCTCTTTACAGAAGGCTTTTCGTAATGCTCTCTTTTTCTAACTTCCTGAATGACACCGTCACGAGAAGTCTGTCTCTTAAATCTTCTGAGAGCACTTTCCAAGGAC
>JAZQYK010000066.1:0-10412 GCA_045633505.1 Candidatus Fimenecus sp.
TACACATTCGTCAGGGTTAATGCCTTTGAATGGCTCTTTACCTGTATATTTCTTAACGGCTTCCTGAACTGCAGGAATTCTTGAAGAACCACCAACCATTAGGATTTTGTTAAGTTGTGATGGTTGAAGTCCTGAATCAGCAAGTGCCTGACGAACAGGTCCCATTGTTGCTTCAACAAGGTCTGCTGTCATTTCATTGAATTTTGCTCTTGTGAGAGTTGTTTCAAGGTGCTTAGGACCCGTTGCATCTGCCGTAATGAACGGAAGGCTGATTTGAGACGTTGTTACACCTGAAAGCTCAATCTTTGCTTTTTCTGCTGCTTCTTTAAGTCTCTGCATAGCCATTTTATCGTTGCGAAGGTCAACACCCTGCTCTTTCTTAAACTCGTCTGCAAGCCAGTCGATAATTTTCTGGTCAAAGTCGTCACCGCCGAGACGGTTGTTACCTGCTGTTGCAAGAACTTCCTGAACACCGTCGCCCATTTCGATGATTGATACGTCGAACGTACCGCCGCCAAGGTCATAAACCATAACCTTCTGGTCTTCTTCCTTATCGATACCGTAAGCGAGAGCTGCCGCAGTTGGCTCGTTGATAATTCTCTTAACGTCAAGACCTGCAATTCTACCTGCGTCCTTTGTAGCCTGACGCTGTGAGTCTGTGAAATATGCAGGAACTGTAATAACTGCTTCTGTTACGGGAGCGCCGAGATATGCTTCAGCATCAGCTTTAAGTTTCTGAAGCGTCATAGCTGAAATTTCTTGCGGTGTATAGTCTTTACCGTCAATGTTTACTTTATAGTTTGTACCCATATGTCTTTTGATTGATGCGATTGTTCTGTCAGGGTTTGTAATCGCCTGACGTTTTGCAACCTGACCAACCATTCTTTCACCTGTTTTTGAGAATGCAACAACTGACGGAGTAGTTCTTGCACCTTCAGCGTTAGCAATAACTACAGGTTCGCCGCCTTCAATTACTGCTACACATGAGTTTGTTGTACCTAAGTCAATACCAATTACTTTTGCCATAAATTTATTCCTCCTAATAGGTTTGTTTATAATATTCTTAACTGTTATAAACAGTTTAATTAACAACTTTGACAATTGCAGGACGAATTACTCTGTCGCCCATTTTGTATCCCGTTGAGAATACGTCTGAAATACTGTTTTCGGGAAGTTCACCGTCTTCACCGTGCATTACTGCGTTGTGAATATTTGGGTCAAAGGTTTCACCTTTTTCGCCAAATGACTCAACACCGAGTTTTTTGAAAGTTTCACCATACTGATTAAAAATCATTTCGATACCTTTTTTGAAAGAATCCAGGTCAGTAGCATCTGCACTCATCGCTCTCATAAAGTTATCATATACGGGTAAAAACTCTGCGATTGTAGAAGCCTTTGTGTCCCCATAAGCCATCTCTTTTTCTTTTTGTGAGCGTTTACGGAAATTATCGTACTCAGCCATAACACGAAGAAGTTTATCCTTTGTTTCGTTAAGCTCTTGCGTAAGTTTTTCTTCTTGAGTCGGCTCTGTATTTTCTGTTACCTCTTCAACAACCTCTTCAGGTGTTTGCTTTTCTTTAGCCATTTTAATCCTCCAATGTATCGGACATTATACTGCCCACAATTTCTGTTAAATATTTAAGACTCGGAATAAGTCTTGCATAATCTATTCTTGTAGGTCCGATTAGACCTAATGCACCACTATCTTTTCCACCAACGGAGTAATGAGAGAAGATAAGGCTTGAATCCTGCAACTCTCTGTAAAAATTCTCTTTACCAATAAGCACGTTTGTATCATTTTCAGTTTTATGACCTGAAAAGAGATTTGTGAGAGGTTCTCCACGTCTCAAAAACTCCATAAGCTCATAAGCATTTGGATAGTCCGTATAATTCAGCAAATTCGACTGACCTTCGAGCAACAGTTGTGTTTGCTCGGTTAGTTGTGCCAAATCGGAAAGTGTTACAAGTAAAGGTGAAATCGCAAGTGATTTACTGCCTAATGACAACGCAAGAGTTTGAATAAGTGCTATGCTTACTTCACTTGCTGATTTACCAATAAAATGCTTTGACACTATATTGTAAAATGTTTCTATCAATTCAAGATTTAATTCACTGTCTGTTCTGCATACTCGACTTTTTAAAATTCCTGACGATGAAAGCATAACCATCATAGCGGTGTGAGTGCCAAGTGGGACTAACTCAACTCTGCGGATTACTGCATTTTCATCAGTTGGTGTTGTTGAAACAACCGCACAGTTTGTAAGCTCAGCAAGAACCTGACCTGCCTGTTCCAAAATCTGTTGCGGTTCACCGCCTGCATCAGAAAGACGTGCTTCAATAAGTCGTTTTTCTTGAATTGGCAGTTCATAACGATTCATAAGTCGGTCAACGTAATAACGATAACCTAACTGTGATGGAATTCTGCCAGCAGACGTATGCGGTTGGTCTAGAAAACCAAGTCTTGAAAGTTCTGCCATCTCATTACGGATTGTGGCGCTTGACACGGGAAGTGATGAAAACTCAAGCAAAGTTTTTGAGCCGACAGGCTCACCCGTTGCAATATAGCGTTCAACTATAGCTGCAAGGATTTTTTCTTTACGCTCTGAAAGTTGCATCTCATCACCCCTTTTTGTGTGGATTAGCACTCTCACGATTAGAGTGCTAACTCTGTTATATAATATACATTATCTTGTAAAAAATGTCAAGGAAATAATTGTAAATAAATTGTTAAGGATGAAAATGTTGACATTTTTATAATACTATGGTAACATATGCATATGTAACATAGGTATTTATTTTTAGGAGGTATATTTATGGCAAAGAACGATTTAATGCATGGTAATACAAGTTTATTAGTATTATCACTTATTGAGCAACAAGATATGTATGGTTATCAGATTATTAAAGAACTTAAAAGAAAGAGCGAGAATGTTTTTGAATTAAAAGAAGGCTCGCTCTACCCTATTTTACACGCTCTTGAGAATGAAAAATTCATTACTTCTTATATCGAAGAAACTGAGTCTGCAAGAAAGCGCAGATATTATCGTATTACTGACAAGGGCAGAAAGGAGTTGGCAGAGAAGAAAGAAGAGTTTTTCACATTCATTACTGCTGCAAGAAAAGTTCTCAATTTTGCGTGAGGTGATATTAATGACTGAAAAATATCAAAAACTTAAAAAAGATTACTTATCTACCGCCTGTAAATCTATTCACAAGGACAAAAAACTTTATAAGCGCATATATAACGAATTATCTGAACATATGGACGATATGTATGAAGATTTTGTAAACGACGGCATTGACGAAAACTCTGTTTCCGATATGATTTTAAAAGAGATGGGTAATGCAGATGAATTGAATAAAGAATTATATCAAGCCAATAAAAAAAGATATTTAACTACACGAACTATCACACTTTTAGTGAGAACTGCAATAATTATAATTTGTCTAATTTATGCACCACCCATATTGGATGAGTTCGTTGATTACGTGCAATATTTCGACGTGGAAGCTGTTGAAACTGCTCTAACTAAAGAATACGGCGAAATGACTTTTATAGGCAAATATGAAAGCAACGGTAGAAATTACAGGTTGTATATCCCAAAAACACAACCAGAAGATTGTTACGAAGTTTATTTTGCTGAATCAGCAAAATTTTTCGGCAAAAACCTTCCGAACAAATTCTGTGCGTATGGACACAATTTTTATGGCTCGCCTCATATTACTTGTATGTTTACAAATTCAGGCGACTGTTTTATGTGTGAAAATGCTCGATTTGAAATCTTTCTTGTACCGTCAAATGCAAAATATGTTTCATTTACATATAAAGCGTGTAGTGGTTGCAACCCATATGCAAAAGACGAAGATATAATAACAAGTGAAATCTTTGAAATAACTGACGCACCTTGCGTTATTGAAGTGAAGTCTATTGAAGGATATTCAATGTATAAATATAACTATTTTGATGAAAATCTTAACCCAGTTGACAAACCATTTGATGAGCAATATGAAAAACCTACCAATTCAGTCGGTGGTACTACACATAGTATTATGTAGCATAAAGATGCAAACATTAAAGGTGACCGCCCATCAATTTAGGTGTTGACATTGGGGTAAAATAAGTATAAAATATATACATATTTTTAAAGCGTTGAGAAAGAACGACGGATAACCTAAATTTTCAGAGAGATTTCGGTTGGTGCGAGAAATCAATTTACTATCCTGAGACCACTTTCGAGCATTGGTGAAAACGAATTTCGGTTAAGCCAATCGTATTAACTGCGTTAAAGTTATTTGAGTGGCATAGTTATATAATTATGCAATACGGGTGGAACCGTGGAATGTTGTTTTTATAGCATTTCATCCTGTTTTATGGATGGAATGCTTTTTTATTTTAATATGTAATTATTTACGGGATGCCGAGTCGTCGTCCCCTACAAAAAAAGGAGTTATAGATTATGGTAAAAGTAACACTTAAAGGCGACGTTATCAAGGAGTATGATAACGGCATTACTGTCGCAGAAATTGCTAAATCCATTGGTATGGGTTTATACAAATCTGCTTGCGGCGGTAGAATTGACGGAGTATATTGCGATTTGAGAACACCTGTTAACACAGATTGTGCTCTCGAAATCGTAACTTTTGATGAAATCGAGGGTAAAAAGACCTTCTGGCACACTGCATCTCACATTATGGCACAAGCAGTTAAAAGACTTTACCCTGACGTAAAACTCGCTATCGGCCCGTCGGTTGACAACGGTTTTTATTATGATTTCGATTCAGAAGTTTCATTTACTCCTGAAATTCTCGAAAAAATTGAAGCAGAAATGAAGAAAATCGTCAAAGAGGATTTACCTCTTGAAAAATTCGAGTTATCCCCTGCTGAAGCACTTGCTATGATGGAAGAAAAGGGCGAAATCTATAAGGTTGAGTTAATTCAGGAACACGCTGACAAAGGCGAACCTATTTCGTTCTACAAGCAAGGTGAATTTACAGAACTTTGCGCAGGTCCTCACCTTATGTCAACAGGCGGAGTAAAAGCATTTAAACTTACCGCATGTACAGGTGCATATTGGAGAGGTAACGAAAAGAATAAGATGCTTCAGAGAATTTATGCAACCGCATTCCCGAAGCAGTCAGCACTTGACGAGCATTTAACAATGCTTGAGGAAGCAAAGAAACGTGACCATAACAAATTAGGACGTGAGCTTGAACTTTTCACAACAAGTGAGTTAATCGGTCAGGGACTTCCTATTATGCTTCCTAAGGGCGCCAGAATTATTCAGCTTTTACAGAGATTCGTTGAAGACGAAGAACAAAAGAGAGGTTGGTTGCTCACAAAGACTCCTTTTATGGCAAAGAGTGACCTTTATAAAGTATCAGGTCACTGGGACCACTACCGTGACGGTATGTTCGAGCTAGGTGATGCAGATGCGGCAGGAGCAAACAATGAAGAAATTTTTGCACTTCGTCCTATGACTTGCCCATTCCAATATCAAGCATATTTGAACCGTCCTCGTTCTTACAGAGATTTACCACTTCGTTACAATGAGACATCAACTCTTTTCCGTAATGAAGCATCGGGTGAAATGCACGGTCTTATCCGTGTTCGTCAGTTCACAATTTCAGAAGGCCACTTAATGTGTACTCCTGAACAGCTTGAAGAAGAATTCCAGGGTTGTCTCGAGCTGGCTATTTATATGCTTAAAACTCTCGGTCTTTATGAGGACGTTTCTTACCGTTTCTCACAGTGGGACCCTGCTGACAAAGAAAAATATATCGGTACTCCTGAACAGTGGGACGAAGCACAGGGAATTATGGGCAAAATCCTTGACCATCTCGGAATCAACTATGCTATCGGCATTGGTGAAGCCGCATTCTACGGTCCAAAACTTGATATTCAGATTAAGAACGTATTTGGCAAAGAAGACACTCTTATCACAATTCAGGTTGACCAGCTTCTTGCTGAAAAATTCGGTATGGAATACACAGATAAAGACGGTACAAAGAAAAACCCTTATATCATCCACAGAACGTCAATCGGCTGTTACGAACGTACACTTGCTCTTCTTATTGAAAAATATGCAGGTGCATTCCCACTCTGGCTTGCTCCTGAACAAGTAAGAATTCTTCCTATTGCAGACCGTCATCACGACCGTTCATTTGAAATCAAGAAAGAACTTGAAAAAATGGGTATGCGCGTTACTGTTGACGACAGAAGTGAAAAGACGGGCTATAAAATCCGCGAATCAAGACTCCAGAAATTGCCATATTGGATTATTGTTGGCGATAAAGAGGTTGAAGACGGCACAGTTTCAGTAAGTAAACGCGGTCAAGGTGACATTGGTTCAATGAACTTTGACGATTTCGCAAATATGCTCAAAGAAGAAATTGAAAACAAAGTAAGATAAGGAGAAAACTTATGTCAAGTCCGCTTACCGTAACGGTTATTACCGACACACATTATTATTCTAAAAAACTCGGCACTTCAGGTGAAGCATATAAAACCGCCGACAATAAGAGTGGTGTTTTGCTGGCTGAAGCCGGTGAACTGCTTGAAGCCGCATTCTCACAGATTGCTAAAGACGAAAGAACGGATATTGTTCTTCTTTCAGGCGACACTACAAGCAACGGCGATTATGATTCTCACAAGGAATTTATTGAAATGCTTCGTGACCTTAAATCAAAAGGCAAGAGAGTTTATGTGCTTACGGCTACACACGACTATCAGGGCGACGGTCAGACTCACAGATATGATGGGTATGACCGAGTACCTACTCCTGCCGCAAAACGCGAAGAACTTTTTGATATGTATAAGGAATTCGGTCCTGACGAGGCACTTGCCGTACACGAAGAAAGTATGTCATATATCATTCAGTTGGCTGACGGATATCGACTTTTCGCTCTTAACGACGACACTAACAGAAACGGCAAAAGCGGTTTTTCTGACGAGTGCTTTGAGTGGATTAAAGAACAGATTGCTGACGCAAAAGCAAACGGTCAGTTTATTATCGCAATGACTCACCACCCTCTTATTGCTCCATCCCCTATGTATGAAATTATCGGCAAAGGCGATATGATGGGCGACTATGACGTTCGCCGTGAGCAATTTGCCGACTTAGGTCTTCAGTTTATGCTTACAGGTCACACTCACGTACACGACATTGACAAGCACGTAAGTCCTAAGGGAAATTATTTCTATGATATTTCTACTGCTTCAACGGTTGGCTACCCTGCTACAATCAGAACCGTAGTTTTTGACGCAGAAAGCAAAATAGTTTCAACTACTACTGATTTTATTACAGAACCAGTAAGTTTTGATACAAAGGGCAAGGATTTGCAGACTTATCTTTCAGACCACTTAATTGGTATGATTAGAGACGTAATCAAGGCCGCAGGTGAAGATATTGACAAATTTGCTGATATGGCAACGGCAATCAGCATCAAGAAAAAACTTTCTTATAAAATCGGTTGGCTTATCAAACCTATTTTCAAGGCGCTTAACAATTTAAAAATCGGCACAGTCGGTAACTGGACTCGTGCAGAAACCGGTCTTAAAAAGTCGGATTATGCTGATATAAAAGACAATAGCGTAGTTGATTTTATTGTTGATTTAGTTCTTAATCTTTATGGCGGCAAGAGTCTTTACACGCCTGATGATAATGAATATAAAATCGCAATCGGTCTTATAAACATCATTGACTCCGTTATTAAGGTATTACATATTCCGCTTAAAAAACTTGTAAAGGTTTCTGATACTGTCCGTGGCATTATTGAACCGTTGCTTTATAACAGCGGCATTCCGTCTTACGATGCGATACTTCCCGTAATGCCTGTTTACGAAGGCAACGAACAAGGTCCGATACCTGAACCACCGACAAAGCCTGATACGGTTAAGGACAGTAAAAAAGGACTGCCAATTGTAATTATCACTCTCCTTCTTTTACTCATCTTCCTTATTCCAATCATCTGCATTGGTGTTCCCGTTTTCCTTATCGGATACGTCATCAATGAAATCAAATATAAGGAATACTTAAAATAATTTATTCAAGCCGTCTAAAAAAGACGGCTTTTTTATTTGTGCAAAAACGAGAAATTGTTCAGCATTTTTCTACTTTTCTTACAAAAGAAATGCTCTAAAACAGTTTTATAGACTAAAAATTTCTAAAGTTCTTGATTTTTTTGCAAATAAGTAGTATAATGATGATATATATTGAGGGGATTTCAGCCTTTTTTGGCTTATGTTTCGCATTTTCTTTTTGGAGGTATTCATTTTGACTGGAGATTTACATTGTCACACAAGATTATCAGACGGAAGTTTAGGTATTGAAGACCTTATTATTTTCGCAAAGAAAAAAGGTATTGAAGCTATTGCTATTACCGACCACGACTGCCTTGCAGGTACAGTCAGAGGCAAAATCATCGGTGCACGTCACGGGGTTCAGGTAATCCCCGGTGTTGAGCTTTCTGCAACACACGAAGCAACGGAGAAAAACATTCATATTCTTTGCTATCTTCCTGATTCACCTGATATGCTTGAAGGACTTTGCAAGAGAAACTCACTTGCCCGTAAAAAAGCAGGTCATTTTATGATGCTCCAGACTGCTAAAAGATATCCAATCACAACAGAGTTTATTATGAAGTGCTCAACGGGTGCTACTAACCTCTTTAAAAAGCACATTATGCAAGCACTTATTGAATGCGGTTACACAAATTCATTTAACGGCGACCTTTATAAAAAACTTTTCACAAAAGAAAGTGAAGACAACATTCTTGTTGTTCCGAAATATGAGGATGCAAAAGCCGTAATTGAAGCTATTCACACTGCGGGCGGTATTGCTATTCTTGCTCATCCGTTAGTAAACAATGCAATTGATTTGCTTGACGATTTAATCGGTTACGGCATTGACGGTATTGAAGTTTTCCATCCGAGTGCTGATGAAACCGAGCAAGCTGAACTTAAAAAGATTGCAACTAAAAACAAACTTCTTGCTACGGGTGGCAGTGATTTCCACGGACTTTACAATGAATATAACGTATCATTAGGTGATTATACTACTCCTGATGACTGTTTACATTCACTTATGACTTACAAGTCAAAGCAAAAAAGATTACAGAAAAAATTAGCACAGCAGAATGCTGAATAACTGAAAGGAAAATGTTCTATGCTTTTTGACGACAGCGACGTAAAAATCTTTAACGAACCTGATAAAAAAGATTCTATTGACGAGGTTTCAATTATTGCTGAAATGACAAAGCAAAGAAGCAACGGCAATTCACAGAAAGCAAAGGAATTGGGAAAGATTCTTGCTGAAAGATTTGTTGACGAGCCTCACCTTCTCTCCGACCTTGAAAACGAAGTCGGTGAAATTCTTCGTGATGATAACACTATGTATCAAATGAAGGTTCTGCTTGCATTTTCTGCTGAATATTCAATCAACCACGCGCTTCTGTCCCCGCTTCTTGCAAATACGGCGGTTAACGCTTTATATGACACCGTTAGAAAAAAAGCATTTGAATTTTATGACAGACTTGACGATGCGGCTGAATACAGTTTCTATTACCTTGCAGTAAGAAAAGGTGTTGACATTTCAAAAAATATTGGCATTTCTTTTGCAATGCTTTGCGGCAAAGAAAATGACGCTTATTTCATTAACCTTGGTAAAAGACTTTTTGAAGTTGCAACTTATGAAATTGAAAAAACAATCAATAATGTTGGATTTGTAAAATAATTTTTTTCATAAGAAAAGCACTCTAATCAACCGATTAGAGTGCTTTTTATTTCATTTATATCAGAATGTATTATTTGAGGTTTCTTCGTTTTCTTTCTTTTTATCTTTATTCTTATAATAACCCGACGTTACAAAGTAAGTTACAGCAACGGAAATAATTGCTACTGCAATTGATACACCGAAAAGCATTGCATAATGATAAATTCTTGAAACCTTATTGTTTTCATCATTAAGTTTTTCAACAATGTTGTTTATAAAGCCTTTAATTCCGCCCTGACTTGTTGCAGGCGCTGTTGTCTCTTCCGGAAGTGTAGTAGATTCGGTGATTGGTTCAGTAGTTGATTCCGTTATAGGTTCAGTTGTGCTTTCATCAGTTGAGGACTCCTCTGTTGAGCTTGCCTCAGTCTTTTCTGTAACAGTAACTTTAAATGTTACCGTCCAGTTATTTTGCTTTGCGGTGATTGTTGTTTCACCAAGAGCCACACCCGTTACAACGCCTTTTGAAGAAACCGTTGCAATACTTGTATTTGCCGAACTCCAAGTGGTTGTATAGCTATCAGTAGCATCTGATGGTACTTTTGCAATTTTGAGCGTTACAGTTGAGCCTATTGCAACTGACTTTGATGAACCGCCTGAAGCAGCAATGCTTGTCTGTGGCACATTAACGGTTACCTTACAAGT
>JAZQYK010000067.1:0-18812 GCA_045633505.1 Candidatus Fimenecus sp.
TCTTCGTTGAGTGGGCAGAGTGGCAAATGTCTTTCAAGCCCAGCAATATTCATTTTGTGAAACATAATAATCCTTCTCTCTAAAAAAATAAACGGTGGATGCAACATCCACCGCTTCATTGTTAATTAGTTAGCCAATGCACGACTAAGCCACACTTCAGCAATATCCATTGCAGCATAAAGTCCTTTTTTCTCACTTGATTTAACAATTCTCTCACGGGCGCTGACATCAGGGTCAGTATTAAGCAACTGAATTGAAACCTTTGAAGCAATTTCAATATCGCCAACAGGCTTTGTTGCATTGATTTGCATCATAATTACATATTTCTCTGATGGGTCGCCATAATAAAGGGTATTACCACTGCGTACCAATGGTTTGCCTTTATAAGTGAGGATTTTTTCATTTTTTGCCATGAAACACACCTCTTATTTTTATTTTATTTTGAGATATTCTTTAACAAGGTCTTGTAAAAGTTCATCTCTGTCAAGGCGGCGAATAAGACTTCTCGCATTATTGTGAGTAGTAATATAAGTTGGGTCTTCCGAAAGAATGTAACCCACAATTTGATTGATTGGATTGTATCCTTTTTCCACCAAAGCATCATAAACCTGAGTGAGAGTTTGTTTTGTAGCCTCCTCACGCTCATCCTTTAATGAAAACTGAATTGTCTTGTTTGGGTCAAGCATTCATGCCACCTCCTAGTAATAATTAAATATATTATATACTTAATTTTATAAAATTACAATAGAAATTTCTCAAAAAAATGCAAAGTGCCAAGCGCAAAATGCAAAATTAAGGGATAAATTATAATTTATCGTTGAAGCCTAATATAATCGCAACGCAGTTCCTTAATTCAGCATTTTGCATTCACATATAATCTCCAATTTATCTCTTCAAAAAACAGCGGAGCCTTAAATAGACTCCGCTAAATTATTTATGATTTAAGAACAATATTCTCTTTACTGAGTGCATCAATAATGCCGTTTGCAACTTCCATAACTTCTTCAGTTGTGAGAGTTTTTTCAGGGTTAGAGAATGTAATTCTTGTTGTGATTGACTTGCCGTTTTCGTCACGGTATGTGTCAGTAACTTCAACCTTCTTGATAAGAGGGCAATTTGCGTTTTCGATTGCCTTACCGATTGGTGCAAATGTTTCACTTACAAATGAAAGGTCAATTTCCATATTAGGGAATTTAGAAGGCTCTTCATAGTGAATACCTGCGTCAGTAAGCTCAGAGAACATTGGAACATCGATTTCAGCAAACACGATAGCGGCCTTTTTGTCGATTTTCTTACTTACTGTTGGGTGAACAACACCGATTTTACCGAGCACTACACCGTCACAAGAGATTTCGTTAAGGTTTCTTGGGTGCTCATAAGAAAGTGTAGCATCAATTGGAGTGAATGTGAGAGCCTTGTGCTTAATGTTGTCAGTAATAACTGAAAGCATTGTTGCAAGTTCAATGTAAAGTGCTTCAAGTGACTTTGTCTTGCTGAAGAGTGTAACGCAAAGTTTCTTTCTTTCATTGCAAAGTCCATCGTCTTTGAGCCCGTCAACAGTTCTACCAATTTCAAATACTCCAAAATCAGCAGCATATCCTGTGTTTGTCTTTACCTGACAAAGCTGTGTAGGGATAATTGATTTACGGATTGTTTCCATATTAGGATTTGTAGCACCTGAAAGTTTGATGTTATCTTCGATTTCAATGCCCAATGCCTTGTATTCATCATAATACTGCCATACATAAGAATGAAGCTCGTGAAGTGAATAACGATGAACAAGCATATCTTTGATTCTGTCTTCAACAGTCTTTTCTGTCTTTGCACAAACAGGGTAGAGTGGAGCAGAAGCAGTATGAATATCAAAGTTGTCATAACCGTAAATACGAGTGATTTCTTCAACGATGTCAGCCTTGATAGTAACGTCCTTTGTTGCTCTCCAAGATGGAACTTCAACTGTAAAGTTGTCACCATTATTAGAAGCCTTGAAGCCGAGTGAATTAAGAGTGTTCACAATAGTATCGTTTGGAATTTCAATACCTGTGTACTTGTCGATAAATGCTTTATCGAAATCAAGTGTAACATCAGGATATTTGAATGCATATTCGTCAGTAAGAGCAGAAACCACCTGTGCTTCAGGGTCAATTTCCATAAGAAGATTAACAAATCTTGCAATAGCAGGAACTGTCATTTCAGGGTCAAGGCACTTTTCATAACGGTTTGAAGCGTCAGTACGGTGAGCAAGACGAACAGTTGACTTGCGGATTGATGCAGCATTGAAAGTTGCTGATTCAAGGGTAAGAGTTGTTGTATCTTCTACGATTTCAGAGTCAAGACCGCCCATAATACCTGCAATAGCAACAGGAATGTTGTCGTTACAAATCATAAGAGTGTTTTCGTCAATATTTCTGTCAATTCCGTCAAGAGTCTGGAATGTGAAAGGCTCTGAGAATCTCTTAATTCTGATTTTTTCAACTTTTCTTGAGTCGAAAGCGTGCATTGGCTGACCCATTTCAAGCATAAGGTAATTAGTAAGGTCGGCTAAAAGGTTAATTCCACGCATACCGCAGTAATAAAGACGGATTCTCATATTAACAGGGCTAACGTTTTTCTTGATGTTTGCCACCTGTAAGCAAGAGTATCTCTGGCAAAGAGTATCTTCGATTTTAAGGTCAACCTTTGGAAGAGTCTCATATTGTGACAAATCAACCTGCGGGAGTGGCTTTAATTCGCGACCTGCCAAAGATGCAAATTCACGGGCAATACCGTAATGCCCCCAAAGGTCAGGACGGTTTGTAAGAGATTTATTATCAACCTCGAAAACGATATCGTCGATTTCATAAAGGTCTTTAATGTCAGTACCGTTTTTAACATCCTCAAGAATGTCCATAATACCAGAATTGTCGTCAGAAATGCCGATTTCCTTTTCAGAACAGCACATACCGTTTGACATAAAGCCTGCAAGTGGTCTTGGTGCGATTTCGATTTCACCTAAGCGAGCACCAACCTTTGCAAAAGCAGTTTTTATACCAACTCTTACATTTGGTGCACCACAAACAACATCAACTAATTCTGCTTCACCGATATCTACTTTAAGAAGGTGGAGCTTTTCTGATTTTGGATGATTTTCAACTTCCTTGATTTCAGCAACTACGATACATGAAAAGTCGCTGCGCTTAAAGAAAATTTCGTTTTCAACTTCTGCAGTTGAGAGTGAGAATTTACGGATTAACTCCATTTTGTCGAGACCTGAAAGGTCAACGAAATCACTAATCCAGTTCATTGATAAAAACATAATTTTGCTCCTCCTTCCTTAATTTTCGTCGTCTGTGAACTGTGTAAGCACTTTAAGTGAACCACTGTTCAAATCACGAATATCCTTAACACCGTATTTCATCATTGCAAGACGAGTAAGGCCAAGTCCGAATGCGAAACCTGTGTACTCTTCAGGGTCAATGCCACCTGCTTTAAGAACTTCAGGGTGAATCATACCGCAAGGGCAAAGTTCAAGCCAACCGCTGTGCTTACATGAAGGACAGCCATCACCACCACAGATAAGACAAGAAATGTCAAGCTCGAAACCAGGTTCAACGAATGGGAAGAAGCCAGGACGAAGACGAACTTTGATGTCCTTTTGGAATACTTCTGAAAGCATTGTTTTCATAAAGTAAATAAGATTTGAAATTGAAATATCCTTGTCAACCATAACGCCTTCCATCTGGAAAAATGTGTTTTCGTGACAAGCATCAGTAGCCTCGTTTCTGAAACAACGACCAGGGAAAATAGCCTTGATTGGCATACCGTCATTTACAAGCGCATCCTTATACTTCTTGTAAATTGCATTCTGTGCAGCAGAAGTATGTGACTTTAACAACTGACCGTTATCTAAATAATATGTGTCCTGCATGTCCCTTGCAGGATGGTCCTTTGGAATGTTAAGCGCTTCAAAACATTCATAGTCAGTAACGATTTCAGAATAGTCCTCAATGTTAAAGCCCATTGAACGGAAAACACTTTCGCATTGACGCTGTACGAGAGTGATGGGATGATATGAACCTCTCGTAAGGTTTGCAGGAACTGAAATATCAAAAACAGGTGTGCTTTCGATTTCCTTTTTCAATTCAAGTTCTTTGAGTTCTTTGCTCTTTTCTGCAATTTTTTCTTCAACGTAAGCTCTGACTTCATTGACAATCTGTCCCATAACAGGTCTTTCTTCAGCAGATAATGAACCCATCATTTTAAGTAATGACGTAAGCTCGCCTTTTTTGCCGAGAACCTGAACTCTGAAGTTTTCCAGCTGACTTTGTTCAGTAAACGTACTGAGTTCTGCTTCCGCACGAGTACGGATAGCTTCAAGTTTTTCTCTCATTTTTTCTTCCTCACTTTAATTTTTAATCGGAAATAGGGAATAAAAAATCCCACACTCCAAAAGAGTATGGGACGAATAAAATCCGCGGTACCACCCAAATTTTTGCCAAGTATAACTTGAAGCAAACACTTCCGTGTTCAATAACGAGAACAAACCGTCAATACCTACTGCTATTTCAGTAAAGCCACTCCAAAGGGAACTTCAATTAAGTTTTCGTCTTATGTGCTTTCAGCCACGGCACAATTCTCTGTCAAGGGTACTTGCTTAATCTACTTTCTTTTTCATCGTGTTTTCAATATCGCATAAAATTATAGCAAAACATTCTATTTAAGTCAAGTATAATTTGCTTGTTAGTTATTTTGCACTCTGCATTTTACATTTTCATAAAGTGCTTCAATTTCTGCAAGGTGAGTATAGTTTTCTGCCTGAATTACAAGATTTCTTGCATCGTTATATGGCTTTGTAATTCTGCGGTAAACTGAAACACCTTTTGTATATGCTTTGAGTTCTTTTTTTGCCTGTCTTCGTTCTTTTTCTGAAATGTACTCACGATTTTTGATTTCCTCAGGAATTCTTTCATCAGGAATTGTAAGGTTATCTTTTCCATACTTGCGAAGAAGCTTTGCACTACGTTTTTTCTCACGGACAAGCGCCAAGGCATCATCACGGATAATCTTTTCTTCCTTTGTTCCTTTTGGAAGACGTTTTGCAGTTTCCTTTTCAGCTTTACAGTCAGAATAAAGATAAATTTCACCTAAAGACATAGTTTCCTTTGCTGAAACAAGCTTTGCTTTAAATCTTTCTGTATCGAATTTCCGGAGTTCTTCCTTAACGATTGGTAATCCTTCAACAAATTCATTGTATTTTTTGATTTCACGAATTTCCGCTTTAGCTTTTGCAATTGCTTCCTTATCCTTTTGTTTTTTAGCATTTTTAAGGGCAGTTTTATCAATTTTTTTCTTTTGCAAATCAGCCTTTGCACCGTTAATTATTTTCATTGCATCAACAAGCTGTTCATCTTCAAGTTCCTGGTTTCCGTAATCTTCAAACATAGCACGAATTTTAAGAACATTAACATATCCACGATGTTTATCTTCAGATAAGTCATAGAAAAGGTACGGGATAAGATTCATTATTGAACCAATTATTGAGCAGATAATAAGCACAGTAAAGAGATTGTTTCTCATCTCATCATTATAAAGTACAGAATAATCTTCTTTAAGACCCATTTTTTCATAAATTGCAGGAATTACGAGTCCGGTAAAGAAGCCTAAAAACGTACCAATAAATGTGAGAGGTGTGAAAAGTCCGTCAACTCTGACACCTGTTTTCCACTGGTGATAATCTCGCATATCTGCATTGATATTTGGTGTGTAAACATTGGAAAATGTATTGATAAATGTATTTACATAAACAACAACACACATCAGTAACACATTTTTATAAACCAATAATAAAATTGCATAAAGAACAACATTTATTGTGTTATGTACAATGAGAAGATTTTTCTTACCAAGAAGTTTGATTGCAAAAGGTGCCAACATCATTGCCCAGAGAGATGCATTTGAAATAAGTGTTGTAGCAAGTCCCATATACACCTTATGTGCACCATCATCGGAATAGTTGAAAGTCCAGTTCACGAGAATAGCACTTGCACCCTCGAGAAATCCCATCCAACCACCTAAATTGATAATCCAGAAGTATTTATTCTTTGCAACTTCACGAAGCGAATCCATAAGACTGACATATTCAACAGGACGCTTTGCAACGATAATACGTTCTTTAAGTTTTGGTGTGAAAATGAAAAGAACAATAAGTCCTACTACTGTAAAGCCCGGATAAATTACACGATATGTCCAGATGTTATCCATACCCCATGTGAGCCCTGCAATAGTAGGCACAACAAAAGATGTAATTGTAGGTGCTAATGAGTAAAGAATCTGTGAAATACTTGAAACATTTGCTCTTTCCTGTGCATTTGGGGTTACAACCTGCTTATAGAAAGTAAAGGATTCGTTATAGAAACCAAGAAATACGGAAAGAATCATAAATCCAATCCAGACAATCACTACCTTTGTCCAGTAGTCCCATTGTTCATACGGCAACCATACAAAAAGTGTTGAAATAGCTGCAATAGGAACTGGTGTCTTAAGAAGAATTGGAATAAACTTACCACCCGGCATTTTGTGATTATCAAAAAACCAACCTCTGAAAATACCGATAGGAATACCCACAATATTCGCAAGAATAAGCATTATCTGAAGATGTACCGGCTGAAGACCGATACTTGCACCAACGATAAAGTTAGATGCACTTAGTCCTATGGCATTTGCAAGAGTTGATGCCCAATGAATACCAAATCCTGCCACACCGAGTGTTACAATTTCTTTATATGGAACATAATTACCTTCGGCAGGAGTGTTCCAGTGCATCTTTACATCAGAAATAAGTTTGTTAATTTTTCCCATAAAAATCTCCTTATTCGTATTAAAATAATTATAGAATAATTTATGTATAAATGCAAGATGAATTATAATTTATATAAATTGATGTCTTATGATTTTCTTGTAAACTAAAAGCCCCACAAGATAAACCTGTGAGGCTTTTTATTATTAGTTTTTTAAATTAGAAATCTTCTCTGCGACGTTTAACAACTGTTGCTGTCATTACAAAGTATCCAACTACAAGTGCCATAACAGAGATTATAGCAACAAAAATAATACTTCTTGCTTCAGCAGATGTCTTTGTAATATCGTCGATTACGTTGTTTTCTGTGTTCTGACCCGGAGTTGCAGAATTACCGTTTGTACCGTCAATAACCGTGCCGTCTTCAAGAGTAATTACCTTTGAAATTGCAAATTGGTCAACTCTTGTTTCGTCACCGTTTTCAACACTGTAAGTATCAAAGTAAAGGTTGCCGCCGTCAATCTGAACATGTGAATATGACGGAATTTCGAGATAGAGAACTGTTTCACCGTCAGGGAACGTTTCAGCAGTTTCTTCACTTGGCTTTGGTTCATAATGCTTTGGACCAATAGTACCATTGATTGAATAGATTGTACCATCAGGATTAATCTTTGATGTGTATTCAAGACCGTTATACTTAATAGTATCTGTTTCAGTCTTAACGATTGCATTATCCTTCATAACGTCAGTACGCATATAAACGTGGTCGTGGCCTTGGAATACAAGGTCGATGTCAAGCTCGTTCATAAGAGGAAGAAGCTGTTCACGGATAGCAGTAACGTCGTCATCGTCAAAGTGAGAGCCGTTTGAATAGATTGCCTTATGAAGTGCAATGAATTTCCAAGGTTTCTTTGAAGCACTCATATCAGCCTTCAACCATTCAATCTGTTCGTCAGAAAGAGCATCAGAATCGTTAAGGTCGTTTGTGTTGAGTACTGCAACGTGAGCTGTGTTATAATCGAATGAATAATAAACACCCGTTGTAGTATCCTGTTCAGGAAGATTTGAGTAAACAAAGTTTTCTACCTGAGCATTGTCGCCGCGTTCTTCGTGGTTGCCTGATGCAGTCATAAGGACTGTGTCCATAAGTGAGTCAGCAGCAGAGTTGAACATTCTCTTCCATTCAACGAAATCATTTCCGTTGTCAACCATATCACCGGTTGAGAGGAGGAAGTCAATATCGTGATTGTCAAATGCAGTCTGAAGAGCCATTGCCCAGTTGTTTTGGTATTGCTTTTCAGTAACACCCTGAGGGTCAGTAACGTGTAAGAAACTGAACGTTGTACCGTTGTCAGCGGTGTTGATTACACCAACGTCACTCCACCAACCGCGGTCTGCATCACCGACACGGTAGCAGTATTTCTGACCTTCTTCAAGACCTGAAATCTGAATCGTGTGGCGGTTAACTGTAAATTTATGTGTGATAATACCAATAAAGCTTAAATCGATTGCATAGTACTCACGTGCCGCATCTTCTTCACAAGCAGCATCAATAGTTGCTTTAACTGTTGAACCCTTTGAGAAATCAGGATTTTCTGCAAACGGTACAATCTGAATATCAGAATCAGTAATGCTATATTTTGTGAAATAACTAATATTTACGGATGTTGCGCTGTCTTCACCGAATGTAATTGCAATGTGAGATGGAAGACGAAGGTTATCCTGAGAAAGAGGAACTGAAACCTTACCACTGTAATTTGCTGTGCCGTCAAAGTCAGCCATATAGTCAGGGTTTTCGTCATGTGTAAGGTCTTTGAGAATTCTGTAGAACTCACCATCAATTACTTCATATTGGCTTTGAGTGAGGTATTCGTCAAGTACTGAATAAACAACACCTGAAAGTGTATCTCCACCAACAACACCTGAAATGAGGAGAATTGAGATAACATCGCCAACACCGATACCAGTCCAGTCACCAGCACCAACAATGCCGTTAACAATGTCGTAAAGACTTTGAACTAAGTCACTTGCAGGACCATTGATACCCCAAGAAATAGGGTCAATTTTAATGTTCTTGAGAATTTCGCCTTGAAGAAGGTCGTCAAGTACAACTTCAAGAAGTGTATCAACGATTACTTCGGCATTCTGATTATTATCAAAACGTTCAAGAGCATTTGTAAGGAATTTGTCGATTTTAGGGTCTTCGTTGTTAGTATAGTGATAAGCAAGAACGGTTGATGCAAGGTCACCTAAAGTACCTTTTTCACCGGTGCTGCCGAAACCGAGAGTATCTTTGAAAACTGTGCAAGGATAATCGGAAACTTCAATAGCTAAGAGCTTATCAATCATTGGTTCAAGAATTGCAAGAGTCTTGTCAGGGTCAGAAAGATATCTGTTTTCAACCTGATTGAAAAGAGCAACGAGCAAAAGTTTGATAGCAGAAGCAGAAAGGTCGCCAACCACTTCACTGCCTACAAGGTCAGCAATAAGTGTATCAACACCGATAGCTTCTTCAACGTAGTTGTAAAGACCGCCTGCGTCCTTAACGTCCTTACCAAAACCGTAACGGAGCTGGTATTCAAGAACGTTCATTGCAAAGTTTTTGATATTGTCGCCGCCAAAATTATAAGCCCACGCAATGTTCTTGAATGGTTTTGGCTGAGCAACGCCGTCAATCATAACCGGAATAACTTCGTCAACGTCGTGAGTAGCATAAGAGCAAGTGATATTGCCGTTAGAAGCCGCACTCATTGAAACGCTTCTGAACTGGTTCGGATAACTGAGTACAGATGTTGTAACAATGTCTGTGAGAGTTTCGCCGTTGTCGTTTACGTAAGAAGCAACGTCCTGCATATGAACGTGGCCTGATATTGTATAATGCATACCTGCATCTGCAACTGCATCTGCAAATTTTTCCCAATCGCGAAGAACGAAGTTGTCAAAAAGGTCAACTTCAGTTTCAAAGTGAGGGATTGAGTTAGTATGAATCATACCGATAATTGTCTTTCCGTCAGCCGTTGCTTTTTCACATTCGCTGACAATCCAAGCAAGGTGCTGTTCAGTAACAATACCTGCTGTTTCCTGCTCATCTTCACCTGAATCTGTAATGTCAGCAGAGTAAAGCTGTGAGTCGATTGCGATAAGACGATAGTCATTTGGAAGGTCGATTGCATAAGAAAGTGAACCTTCTGAGTTTTCAGCAGCAGTCTTATAACGGCTGTAATATCCGCCTTCTGATGAATAACCGAAATCTTTATAAAGAGCTTCAAATTCTTCTGGAGTAGTGTCAAGACTATCTCTGAGTTCAGGATTCTTTTTAGCACTTACAAGGTTTTCACCATCATAATATGCAGCTCTCTGGTTGTTGATATCGTGGTTACCATTGATAACATAAACAGGAACACCTGTAAGATTCTCAAAGGCTTTAAGTTTAGCGACAAGTTCTTCATGTGCTGAATATTCAGCATTTCTTGTCAAGTCACCGGGAAGAAGCACGAAATCAAGCTTTCCGTCTATTGCCATTTTTGTGATGTTTGCCAATGCTGCATCTGTAAGTTCAGGTGAAATACCGCTTGTTGCATTGTTTAAAAGCATCATTTCATTAAGCTCTTGCTTATCCTGTGCATTTGTTCCTTGTGCAGATTCTGCAAAATAGTGAATATCACTTAAAATAACGAAATTCACGTCATCTGTATTTGCCGCAATTGCTGTAAACGGAATGCTGACAGCAAAAACTGCAAAGGCAAGAATCACACAGAAAAGCTTTTTAAAACTACTTTTTCTTTTCATTCTCAAATACCTCCGCTTTAGCGCCTTTGCGAAAGACACCAAGTTATTATTATACAATTATTTAGTTTAACACAAAAAAAAGAAAAATGCTACACTTTTTAGTAACATTTTTCCATAAAACAGCATTTTTTTATTTGTTTAAAATATCAGAGATAATTTGACCGTCCTGAATACGAATTACTCGCTGAGCTTCATTTGCAATATCGTTGTCGTGAGTAATCAAAATAATCGTTCTGCCTTCTTCGTGCAATTCGTGAAGAATTTTCATAACCTCAACACCTGAATGTGAGTCAAGGTTACCCGTTGGCTCGTCGGCGAGAATAATAGGGGGACGGGCTGCAACTGCACGGGCAATGGCAACGCGTTGCTGCTGACCGCCCGACATCTGCTTCGGTAAATGGTCAAGACGGTGTGAAAGTCCAACTCTCTCTAACGCTTCAAGAGCCAATTTGTTTCTTTGGTCTTTTTTCATTCCACGGTAAACCAATGGTAATTCAACGTTTTCTGTGGCAGTAAGACTTGGAATTAAGTTGAAGCCTTGAAAAATAAATCCGATTTCTTTGTTACGGATTTCCGAAAGCTCATCATCCGTCATATTTTTGGTATCAATACCGTCAAGTTTATACGTACCGCTTGTGGGGATATCAAGAAGTCCCAACATATTCATAAGCGTTGATTTACCTGAACCTGACTGTCCGACAATTGCAAGGAATTCACCGTGCTCAACGGTTAAGTTAATACCGTCCAAAGCTCTGACTTCATTTTCACCTGGGTTATAAATTTTATAAATATCGTGAATTTCAATAAGGCTCATTTTTTCACCTCTAAAAATATTATGGGATTATTTTACAATCTTTATAAAATAAAATCAATGAATATTTTGTAAATAATAATAAAACGTAAAGCTAAGAGTTAATTCAATAAATTACAGTTTGTCGGATGAGTGCAGAGTGTCGAAACTGCGTTGCAGACTCTTAATTGTTCATCATTCATTATTCATTAAATCTGTTCTACAAACTATAATTTCCCATACTACTTGATTATTTCACAATTACCTTAACGATTTCACCCACGTAAATTCTGTGAAAATCATTGTTTGCATAATTCCCCATAATTGACGGGTCAATAAATCCCTCAGGCTTCATATCCTGATATGCAAGTTTTTTCATATAAACGGTAACCTTTGCTTCTTCAAAGCCCGTTGACTCACCGATAGTTATAGGTGTAAAGCCGGTCTCAGCCATTTTGTCAATGTCCCTGCCTGATTTGCTTCCGCAAATTCCAAGTTGCTTTTTGAATTCTCCACCGAAGAAGGAAAGTGTGAAAAAGTCGTTTTTTTCAATGAATTCAAAGGTGTATCTCTGGGGACGTACAAAAACAAATCCCACATCCTTATTCCAAAGTTCACCGATACCGCCCCAGCTGACAGTCATTGTGTTGAAATCGTCGGATTTACCTGCTGTGAGCAAAGCCCAGTCCTCGCTGAGAATTTTTACGAAATTGCCGTTTAATTCTCTTGCTGAAATTTCTTTTGCCATAAAAATCAAATCCTTTATTATAATATGTATATAATTATATACTGTTTTGAATAAAAAACAACCCTGTGTCTGTAAAGAATGTTTGAAATGTTGAAAACATTTGTTAAACTTCACAAAAATTCGATTAAAAGTTTGTGTAGTTATTTTTATTCTACATCTTCACAAAAATACAAAATTATGATAAGATATGTCCACTGAATTTCCTGCCGTGTAAAGAAACGGCTTTTTTTGAGGGTGTAGAAATGAATTTTAGTGAACGATTGAAATATTTGCGGTGTGCGAAAATCCCTACAATAACACAAAAGGATTTGGCAAACGCAATCGGAATTACACAACGTAAGGTTTCTTTTATGGAAACGGGTACGACTGAACCTTCCATCAAAGATATTAAGGCTTTGTGTAATTATTTTAACGTGTCGGCTGACTATTTATTGGGTCTGCCAAAGAATATGAATTATCCGGAGTAATTTATGACTAAAAAAGAACGTGCAAAATTGCTTGTTGAGGGGTTGAAAAAGGAATATCCTGATGCAATCTGTTCATTGGTTGCAGGCAATCCCTTTGAGCTTCTTGTGGCTACAAGACTTTCTGCACAATGTACGGATGCGAGGGTGAATTTAGTAACCCCCGCACTTTTTAGTAAGTACAGAAGTCTTGACGATTATGTAAATGCCGACGTGAAGGATATTGAAGAAATTATTCATTCCTGCGGATTTTATCACGGAAAAGCCCGTGATATTATCGAAATGGCAAGGGGAGTGCGAGACCGCTTCGGCGGAGTAGTACCTGATAATATTGAGGATTTGACAACACTTTCGGGAGTGGGCAGAAAAACTGCAAATTTAATTGTGGGTGACGTTTACGGCAAACCCGCAGTTGTGGCAGATACTCATTTAATAAGACTTACAAACAGAATGGGGCTTGTAGATACAAAAGACCCAAAGAAAGTTGAAATGGAATTAAAGAAAATTCTGCCACCAGAAGAGAGTAACGACTTTTGTCATCGTGCAGTATTACACGGCAGAGTGGTTTGTACAGCCCGAAAAGCGAACTGTGAAAACTGTTCATTAAAAGAATATTGCAAGAAAATAATATAATGTGTTATACTAATAACATATTATGGAAAAGAGGTAAATTTTATGGACCCAATCAATGTTGATTTTACAGGCAAAAACGTTGTACCTGAAGCGCCTAAGGGCAGTAATATTAAAAGAATAATTATAAGTCTTTTGCTTACTGTTGCAGTTGCAGGAATTGTTTTCTATGCAATGTTACCTGCACTTAATTTTAAAGCAATCGAGCTTTATATTTATATTGGTATAGTAATTTTTTCTTATATCGGTATTTACGGACTTACGTCAAAGGCGTATTTTCGTCCTGAATATATGGAATATGCAAAAAATCAGGTTAAAATTCCGATTGCGCTTATGCTTATACTTGCATTGGTTGTGGGTATCGGCTTTCTTACGGGTGCCTCACTTTTCAGAGCAAAGGATTATGCCCAGATTATTGATGTTAAAACAGGTGACTTTGCTGAAGAAATTGAAGAAATTGATTTTTCAGCAGTACCTCGTCTTGACAAGGACTCATCAAATATGATTGCAACGAGAGCGCTCGGTGAACTTTCTGATTACGTTTCACAGTTCGTTGTAAATTCATACTATTCAACACAGATTAACTATAAGGGTACACCTGTACGGGTTCAGTCACTTGATTACGGCGACGTTTTCAAATGGCTTAAAAACACAAAGGAAGGTATTCCTGCTTATATTATCGTTGATATGACAACTCAAAAGGCTGAAACGGTTCGTCTTGAAGAAGGTATGAAATATTCACCGGCTGAGCATTTCAATGAGCATTTGATTCGTCACGTCCGTTTCAAATATCCGTCACTTATGTTTGACGAACCAAGCTTTGAAATTGATGAAAACGGCAGACCTTATTGGATTGTGCCCGTTCTTGACAAAACAATCGGACTTTTCAGCGGTACTGACGTAATTGGTGCAGTTATTGTTGACTCAATTACAGGCGACACAACACTCGTTTCAACAAGTCTTGACGGTACAACTGATTTGCCGACTGACAAATTCGTAACGGATAAAGAATTTTTGTGGCTTGACCAGGTTTATTCAGCTTCAATCGTTACTGAACAGTATAATTACTACGGCAAATACAACAACGGCTTCTGGAACTCAATAATCGGTCAGGAAAACGTTAAAATTACTTCGTCGGGTTATAACTATCTTGCTCTTAACGATGACGTTTATATGTACACGGGTGTTACTTCAATCAGCTCCGACCAATCAATCATCGGCTTTGTTCTTATTAACAAGAGAACGAAAGAGGCTGTTTATTATCAACAAGCGGGTGCTTTGGAAGAAACTGCAAGAACCTCTGCTCAGGGTAAAGTGCAGGAAAAAGGCTATATTGCAACATTCCCAATCCTTTTGAACGTCAGTGGTGAGCCAACTTACTTTATGGCACTTAAAGACTCAAGCCAACTTGTTAAAATGTATGCAATGGTTAATGTTGAACAATCAACAGTTGTTGGTGTTGGTGATACACTTGCGGAATGTACTGAAAATTATGCTGCCGAGCTTAAAAATAACGGCGTTAACGTAGATGTTGACGTTGATTCAATGGGTGAGGACGTTGAAGAAAGTCCTTCTGCAACAGAAACGGTTGACGTAACGGGTACTGTTCAGGAAATCAGAAGCGTGATTACGGGCGGCGAAACTTATTTCTATATTAAGCTCCAAGACAACAACGCATATTATAAAGTTGCTGTAAAGGATGCTGAAAGAATTGTTATTCTCAACGTGGGCGATACAATCACGTTTACGGTAGAGAAAGATGCAAAAGGCGAAATAGTAACGGTTGATGCCGTTAAATAACGTAGGGCGGGGGCTTGCTCCCGCCGTATTTTTTTGCATCAAAAACTAATTTTTATACATTACATTGTGCATAAATGTATAAAAATGCGAAAATATGTAATAAAAATGCATAAAACCTGTATAAATATTCAGAAAATATGCAAATAGTTGCATAAAAATACAAAATTTATGAAAAAATATTGAAAAAAGACTTGATTTATCAATAATTGGGTGTATAATATAACCCATACTGCAAATTGCACAAATAAATACTCAATTTTTCGGAGGAATTAACAATGCAAAAGAAAGACATTAAAAAGGTAGTTTTAGCTTATTCAGGCGGTCTTGATACATCAATCATCATCCCTTGGCTTAAAGAAAATTATAACAATTGCGAGGTTATTGCTGTATCAGGTGACGTTGGTCAGGGTACTGAACTTGACGGACTCCACGAAAAGGCAATCGCAACAGGTGCTTCAAAGCTCTATGTTCTTGACCTTAAGGAAGAATATGTTGAAGAATACATCTGGCCTTGCCTTAAAGCAGGTGCTGAATATGAACAGTATCTCCTTGGTACTTCTCATGCTCGTCCTTGTATTGCAAAGGGACTTGCTGAAATCGCAATCAAAGAAGGTGCAGATGCAATTTGTCACGGTTGTACAGGTAAGGGTAATGACCAGGTTCGTATTGAACTTACATTACAGGCTTTTGCTCCTGAAATGGCAATTATCGCTCCTTGGCGTGAATGGGATATTAAATCCCGTGAAGAAGAAATTGCTTATGCTGAGGCTCACAATATTCCTCTTAAGATTAACCGTGAAACAAACTATTCAAAGGATAAGAACGTATGGCACTTGTCACACGAAGGTCTTGACCTTGAAGACCCAGCAAACGAGCCTTTATATAATAAGGAGGGCTTTCTTGAAATGGGAGTTTCTCCTGAACAGGCTCCTGACACACCAACTTACGTTACAATCCACTTTGAACAGGGTGTGCCAAAGGCTATTGACGGTGTAGAAATGAAGGGTCTTGCAATCGTTGAAAAGCTCAACGAAATCGGTGGCGCTAACGGTATCGGACTTCTTGACATTGTTGAAAACCGTCTTGTTGGTATGAAATCACGTGGCGTTTATGAAACTCCGGGCGGTGCAATTCTTTACAAGGCACACGAACTTCTTGAAATGATTTGTCTTGACCGTGATACACAGCACTACAAGAAACTTGTGGCACAGAAATTCGGTGAAGTTGTTTACAACGGTCTTTGGTTCACACCGCTTCGTGAAGCTCTTTCAGCTTTCGTTGACGAAACACAGAAGACTGTAACAGGTGATGTTAAACTCAAACTTTACAAGGGTAATATCATCAACGCAGGTATCACATCTCCATACTCACTCTATGATGAAAACGTTGCATCATTCGGTGATGACGGCGGTGCTTACGACCAGAAGGATTCAGCAGGCTTTATCAACCTCTTTGGTCTTTCAATCAAGGTGAAAGCACTTCTCGATAAACAGAGAAACGAAAATAGTAACTAATAATTATCAAAAACGTAGGGGCGGATGCCCACATCCGCCCGTTTAATTTACATAAAATCTTTAACGGGACGATGTAGGCATCGTCCCCTACAATGGTTTAACAAAACAACGACAAGGACATAAAAAGTCTTTGTCGTATTGTGCTAATATAGGAGAATAATTATGCAACTCTGGAAAGGCAGATTTTCAAAAGAAATCGACCCGAAAACTAACGATTTTAACTCGTCAATAAAGTTTGACAGCCGTATGTACAAAGAGGACATTGACGGAAGTCTTGCTCACGCGGCAATGCTCTGTGCTCAGGGTATTATCTCTGCGGAGGACCTTGCGCAGATTACTGACGGTCTTAAAGCAATCAAAGCAGAAATTGAAAGCGGCGAATTGGAAATTGACCCAAATGCTGAAGATATCCATACCTTCGTTGAGGGTGAACTCACTTCCCGTATCGGTTCAGCAGGTAAAAGATTACATACAGCAAGAAGCCGTAATGACCAGGTTGCAGTTGATATTCGCCTTTATCTTCGTCACGAGTGTGATGCGCTTTATAATCAACTCACAGAATTAGTTGATGTACTCTGCAAAAAAGCAGAAAAGTATGCAAGTGCAGTTATGCCGGGTTATACTCATCTTCAGCGAGCACAACCGATTACATTTGGTCATCATTTGATGGCTTATGCTGAAATGCTTCTTCGTGATAAAGAAAGATTACAACAAGCAACTGACAGAATGAATTATTCACCGCTTGGTGCTTGTGCATTGGCAGGAACAACGTATAATACAGACCGTGAAATGACGGCAAAGGCATTGGGCTTTAACGGTGCTATGCAAAATTCACTTGACTGCGTTTCTGACCGTGACTTCTGTATGGAATTAGCATCAGTAATCTCAATTATTATGGTACATCTTTCTCGTTTTTCAGAGGAAATTGTATTATGGTGCTCTTGGGAATTCAAATTCATTGAACTTGACGATGCTTTTTCAACAGGCTCATCAATTATGCCACAGAAGAAAAACCCTGATATTACAGAGTTAATTCGTGGTAAGTCAGGTCGTGTATTCGGTGACCTTACAACGCTTCTTACAATGATGAAAGGTTTACCGCTTGCATATAACAAGGATATGCAGGAAGATAAGGAAGCAATTTTTGATGCCTTTGATACAGTTAAAATGTGCCTTACAGCATTTATTCCAATGCTCGACACTATGACAGCACTTCCTGAGAATATGAGAAAAGCAGCGGCAGGTGGTTTCATCAATGCAACTGACTGTGCTGACTATCTTGTAGGTAAAGGACTTCCTTTCCGTGATGCATATAAGGCAACAGGTGAGCTTGTAGCACTTTGTATCAATAAGGGTCTTACACTCGAAACACTTCCTTTGGAAGAATATAAAGCAGTTTGCGACATCTTCGACGAAGGCGTATTCGAAGCAATCAACCTTGATAAGTGTGTAAACGACAGAACATCTCTCGGCGGCCCTGCTCCACAGAATGTGCTCAGTCAGGTAAAGAGAGTACAGTCACTCAATAAGTAATTGTAGGGGACGATGCCCACATCGTCCCGTGTTAAAGGAAAATATATATGACAAAAATATTTATAGACGGCAGTCAGGGTACAACAGGACTTAAAATCTTTGACCGCCTTGCAAAAAGAGAAGATATTGAGCTTATAACTCTTCCCGAAAATTTAAGAAAAGATACTTCGGCTCGTAAAGAAGCATTAAATAGCGCTGATATTGCGTTCCTTTGTCTTCCCGATGCAGCTGCAATTGAGGCAGTAAGCCTTATCGAAAACGATAACACAATCGTAATCGACACTTCAACTGCACACAGAACGAATGATGGCTGGGCTTACGGTTTCCCTGAATTGTCAGCGGAATTTGAAAACAAACTCAAAAACTCAAAGAGAATTGCAGTACCAGGTTGCTATGCAAGTGGTTTTATTGCACTTGTAAAACCTTTGGTTGATGCAGGAATTGTTGACAGCGACATCTGTATCGCTTGTCACGCCTTGTCGGGATATAGCGGTGCAGGTAAAAACGGAATTGCCCAATATGAAGACGAAAACCGAGACACGCTTTTAGATGCACCTCGCGAATATGCTCTCACTCAACAGCACAAGCACTTAAAGGAAATGAAGATTATTTCAGGACTTAACAATGAGCCGATTTTCAGCCCATATATCTGTGACTATTTCTGTGGTATGGTTATGACAGTTCCGCTTTTCAAAAAAGATTTGAAGGACGGTAAAACTGCAGAGGATATCAAGGCTCTTTACAAAGAAAAATACAATTCAGATATTGT
>JAZQYK010000068.1:0-5475 GCA_045633505.1 Candidatus Fimenecus sp.
CCCCTGAAAGGGGAGCTGTCGAGCGTATGCGAGACTGAGGGGTTTGTTGTTTAATTGAATAACCCCTCTGTCACTTCGTGACATCTCCCCTTTCAGGGGAGACAAGAGGGTGATATCACCATACAAAAGAGCCCGACAAACCCCAATTTATCAAACAAAAAAGAAAAAAGAGCTTTCCGAGTGAAAGCTCTTTTTCTTGTAAAAAGGAGAATGAAAATGAAAGGGGAATGGTCAAGGTCTGTTGCCCTTGACCTTGCTTAAAGAATAACACATAAATATTGAGCAAAAATAGATATTTTTTTAATATTCTGTGAATTTGAAAATTATTTATTATTCTTTAGTGCCCTTACAATTTCATTGAATTTCGGCGGTTTGCCATACATTAAAATGCCGATTTTGTAAATGGCAACTGCAAGACGGCCGATGCCATAAATTGAAATTATAAGAATAATTATGGAAATCAACGCTTCAAAATGGTTGGCTGTGCCCATAGAAATTCTTGCAAACATCGCCATTGGCGAGGTGAAAGGAATATAAGAAAGCACGTTGATTATTGCGTTGTCAATATTGTCGGAACTCATAAATGAGATTATCACTACAAAGCTGATAATGAAAGTAAACATAACGGGCATCGTAAGGGTGCCGACGTCTTCGAGCTTTGACGCCATTGACCCCATAGCTCCGTTCAAGAAAGCGTAAAGCGCGAAGCCAAGCACGAAGAAAACGACGGTATAAACGACCAACTCAGGTGAGATGCCTGAAAACAGCGAAAGAATTTCGTTGTCTGTGAAATATTGCTTATTGAGAGAAATACAGATTGCGCCCCATACAAGCAAAGAGGCAATTTGCAAAAGTCCCGCAACCCCCGTGCCGATTACCTTGCCGAATATAAGGTTTTTCGGGTCAGCAGAGGTTATAAGCAATTCCATAGCCCTTGAGCTTTTTTCGGTCGCAACGCTTTGTGCAACCATTTGACCGTAAATAAGCACGGTAATATAAAGTACCATCATGAGCAAATAAGCGTGAAAGAAACTTTGACTTTGGTCCTGACCGACAATTACGGACTCACTTATTACTGACAACGTGAGGAATTCTTCTATCTGACTTTCTGTAAGTCCTGAGTTTGCAAGATAGTCCGCCTTATATGAAGAAAGTAACACTTCGTTGACCGTTTGTGATGTAGTGTCATATAACCCCAGATTATTGACGATATATTTATACTCAAGAGGGGAATAAATTACGATTGCAATTTTATAATCTCCCCTTTCAACCGTTTGTTTTGCATCTTCAAGAGTGAAACTGTTGTCAACGGTGATTTCATATTCTGTAAGGGCTTGTTGAAGATAGTCGGACAATTCTTCGTTGGAATTGTTGACTATCAACAGGCTTTGAAGCTCATCACCGTTTAAATCAAGGGATATTTCAGCGTCTCCCAAAAATCTTGGAGAAAAAGCAACGAGGGTTATTATGACCAATACCGCTAAAGTAAGACCTATAAACACTTTGTTTTTGAGAAAGTTAAGAAATTCAAATTTGAATACGGTAAAAAACTGTTTCATATCTGTCCCTCCGTATATGCTATGAAAATTTCGTTAAGCGTAGGCTCTTTAACGTTGAAGCCGTCAATACTGTTCCCCATCGTTGAGAGTAAAGCCATTAGCTTATCCTTTGCGTTTTCATCGGAAAGCACGGCGATAACCTGCGAATTTTCCACGTACACTCGTTTGAGAAAATCACAATTCTGTGAGTTTAAAAACTCGTATATTTTATTTGCGTTGTCAGTTGAAATTTCAATGACGTTTCTTGCATAGCTTCGCTTTATATCTTTGATTGCGCCGCCAAGCACGATTTCACCGCCGTTGAGAATGAGGATATCGTCACAAAACTCCTCAATATAATTCATCTGATGACTTGAAAAAAGCACAAGACAACCCTTTTCAATCAATTCTTTCACAATGTCCTTTAAAAGACCTGCATTTACAGGGTCAAGTCCTGAAAACGGCTCGTCAAGAATGACGATTTGGGGGTCTGTTATAAGGGTTGCAATAAGCTGGATTTTCTGCTGATTTCCCTTTGATAAGGTGTCAAGTCGGGCGTTTCTGTAATTTCTGAGCTCAAGTTTTTTGAGAAGCCCGTCCGCTCTCGCCGTAGCGGTCTTTTTATCTACACCCTGAAGCTCTGCAAAGTAAACCAACTGCTCCATAATTTTCTTTTTGGGATAAAGCCCTCTTTCTTCAGGCAAATAGCCGATTTTTACGTTTTTTGTATTTAAAGGCTCACCGTCAACAGCGACAACACCGCCGTCACCGTTGAAAACTCCCATAATAATACGGATTAACGTGGTTTTTCCCGCGCCGTTTCGGCCAAGAAGTCCTAATGCTTTGCCGCTTTCAGTAGTAAACGAAATGCCTTTAAGAACTTGCTTTTCGCCGAAGGATTTCGTAATGTTATTAACAGTTAACAGCAAGTTTCTCACCTCCGATTTTTTATCACTTTAATTATACCACGAAAAAAGCATTTGTTAAGAAGTTTTTATTGTAAGAATTTTGTAATAATTATTAAAGTTTTGTAACATTTGTTGAAAGTGCAGTTTTTTTCAGTATAATTAAAATGAATAAATGTGGGAGAATTTATATGGAATTATTCTTTAAATCAGAAACAGCAAAAAAAAGAATAGACGATATCCGTGCATTTTTGCTCAGTGACAGATGGATGATTTTATTGTCTTGCGTTGCAGGGCTTATTATGATTTTAAGCCACCGTTTTCCTGAAGCACAGATTGAAATTAAAGGAACGATTTTCTTTGCCTATATTATTGGCGCAGTTATCGTAATCAGCAACGATATGATGGCGGGACTTATTCCTTTTATGCTCACTTATCTTATAGCCATAAAGTGCTATGACTCTTTTGACAAGTTTATGCAGTACAAATGGTTTGTAATTCCCATTGTGGTAATGCTTTTGTTCCATCTTATTGCATATTTTAAGCCGTTAAAGGCAAAGGGCTCTCAATTCAAACCCATGCTTTTCGTGTCCATAGCCATTGTGCTGGGCGGTATTGGATTTATTTCAACTGAAGAATATTTTTCAGGTACGTCAATTTATCACATGTTGGGTTTAGGCTTCGGAATGTTGCTTCTTTATTGCTATTTTTATGCGCATATTGATATGAATAACAGATATTCCGTAACTAAAAAACTTACGGAAATAATGGTTATGACAGGTCTGATGGCATCGTTTATGGTGTTCTCATATTACTTAATAAACATCAATCAGGTGCTTGACGTGCGTGGCATTATTTATATGCAATGGCGAAATAACTGCTCAACAATTTTGATGATAACAATTCCATTTGCATTTATGATGGCAAACAAAAAATCCTACTCTACAATATTCGGCTTTTTGTTCTATCTTGCAATTTTACTTACGGGCTCACGCGGGGGAATGGTTTTCGGTACGGTTGAGCTTGTAATGTGTATCATTATGTTTATGCTTTATGACAGAAGACGAAGACTTGCTTATGTGTTTATCTGTATCTGCATTGTATTCGGTTTCTTTGCATTCACACCTGAGATTACACAGTTTTTAGGATATACTCTCGACAGATTGTTTACAGCCATAAACGGCTTTTTGATGGGCGAAAGCACAGAAATTCGTGCAATCCATTATGCAAGAGGTATAAACGACTTCCTCAATCATCCGATTTTTGGTACGGGACTCGGATATATGGGCAACCGTGACGTCCACGCGTCAAAAGAATTTGCGCTTTGCTGGTACCATTGTGAGCCAATTCAGATTATTGCAAGTTTCGGCTCCGTTGGTGTTATCGCTTTTGTATATCAATTAGTTAAGAGAAATATGTTGATTTGGAGAAAAGCAACACTTTTCAATATGACGATTTTCTTGTCATATATAAGCCTTGAAATGATGTCACTTGTAAATCCGGGTATCCTTTGTCCGTTGCCATATTTAATGCTTATCACCTTGTTTATGGTAGTTGTGGAAAAGTGCGACGGTGAATATCAGGAGAAGTTATATATTACCGCAAAACAAAGAATAAAAGAATTTAGAAACAAACGAGAAAACTCTTGACTTTCAGGAGTTTTCTTGTTATAATGCATATTTGCTATGAAGAAAAATATCAATTCATCGCAATCCTTCCCCCAAGGATGAGTTTGGGGGCAAAGTCCACAAGGAGGTGTAAAGAATGTCAAAATACGAGACTATTATGGTTTTCTCACTTAAGAACGGTGAAGAAAAAGCAAAAGAGCTTATGGAATCTTTCAAGGCTCTTATCGAGTCAAACGGCACTCTTGAAAGCGTTGATGAGTGGGGCAAGAGAAAAGTTGCTTACCTTATGGATGACGAGGCTGAAGGCTACTATGTTCTCTATAATTATGAGGCAGAAGCAGGCTTCCCGGCAGAGCTTGACCGTAAGGCAAAAATCACTGACGGTGTTCTCAGAACATTGATTGTTAAGAAGTAATCGGAGGTAAAGAAAATGTTAAACACAGCAATTATTATGGGCAGACTCACTGCCGACCCCGAACTTCGTAAGACAACAAGCGGGCTTTCCGTTACATCATTTACAGTTGCAGTTGACCGTAACTACAAAAGCGGTGATGAAAGACAGACTGACTTCATCAACGTAACTGCATGGCGTGGTACTGCTGATTTTGTTTCAACTTATTTTAAGAAGGGACAGATGATTGCAGTTCAGGGTTCAATCCAGACACGTAATTATGAAGATAAGAACGGAAATAAGCGCACAGCAGTTGAAATCGTTGCAGACAACGTTTCATTCTGCGGCAGCAAAAACGAAGGCGGCAACACATACGGTGCAGTAAGAAGTGATTCAGCTCCGGCTGTTTCTTATCAAAGCGCTGATGCAGGCAGCTTCTCAGTTTTACCCGATGACAACCAGGGATTTCCTTTCGGTGCAGATGATGACGAAGGACTCCCATTCTGATTTTATTCTGAAATAGGAGGAAACTATAATGGCATACGATAAGAATGCAAGACCAAACAGAAAAGGTCGCAAAAAAGTTTGTGCATTTTGTGTAGAAAAAGTTGAAAAAATCGACTATAAAGATACAGCAAAGCTCCGCCGTTACACTTCAGAAAGAGCAAAGATTCTTCCTCGTCGTGTTACAGGCACTTGTGCATACCACCAGAGAGAGCTTACAACAGCTATCAAGAGAGCAAGACAGATTGCTCTTATGCCTTACACAAATGACTAATAAAAACCGGCGTCCTGAAAAGGACGGCTTTTTTATTTAATGAATAGTGAATAAAGAATAATGAATAAAGAACGATTTTGGAATTGCGTTGCTGATTATAAATTTGAATTTGTCGGGATGTTTATGACACCAATATGGTCGGTTCTCGGCTCCCCTGAAAGGGGAGCTGTCGAGCGTATGCGAGACTGAGGGGTTTGTTGTTTAATTGAATAACCCCTCTGTCACTTCGTGACAT
>JAZQYK010000069.1:0-6925 GCA_045633505.1 Candidatus Fimenecus sp.
ATCACAACAACTGCTGTTATTGCAATGCTCATTTCATTCATCTCACCTTTCGTTGCTTTCCTTGATTCAATTCCGGGCTGTGTAATGGGCGGTGTTTGCATTACTCTTTACGGATTTATCGCAGTTAGCGGTCTTAAAATGTTTCAAAAGGTTGACCTTGAAGACAATGCTAACCTTTTCACAACGTCTGTAATTCTTATTACAGGTATCGGCGGTATGGCAATGGCTATCGGCAAGGTTACAATTACTGCAATCGCTTGTGCTCTTATTCTTGGCATTATCACAAATATCGTTCTTTCAAAGAAAAAGGACAAAGCTGAATAATCGGTAATAAATAGTTTTTCCCCGTAGTTAATTACTGCGGGGATTTTTTTGCGTTTGATTGACATTATAATTGTTTTTTATTATAATATAATTTAGATTTCAGAAAGGAGTGGCGGTATGAGTTTATCACTTGAAAACCGAGTTTTGCTTTCTCTCGTTGCAGAGACCTCTTTCGGCAAAAGCATTGATTTTTTGCAGGATAACGAGCAATTAACTGACGTGAATTGGGCTGACGTTTATAAAGAAAGTGTAAAACAAACTGTCGTGCTTTTTACCTCAGCGTCAATTTCAGCTTATGCTTCAGTCATTCCTAAAGAGATTTTCGGAAAATGGTTGGCTAACAGCAGTAAAGCGATTGCGAATAATATGTCCGTAATGAATTACCAAAGTGAATTAGCCGCTTTTTTAGAGAAAAACGATTACAAATATATAATTCTTAAAGGTCTTGCATCTTCATCATATTATGAAAATCCTGATATGAGAATGTTAGGTGACGTTGACTTTTTAATTGAAAATGAAAAGTCGGACGAGATTGCAAATGCTATTCAAAACTGCTTGGGTTATTCAGTTTATGGAATGGAAACTCACGAACGTCACTTAACAATGACAAGAAACAGAGACGCCATTGAAATGCATTATGAAATCCCAGGTATTCCCAACGGTGAAAACGGCGAATTCGTTAGAAATTATATTAAAAACATTCTTGAAGACACAGTCAGTACAACAATTGACGGAAATGAATTTTCAGCCCCGTCCCCTCTTTTTCACGGAATTATTATTCTTCTTCACATGCTTCATCATATGTCATCGGAGGGGCTTGGACTTCGTCATTTGTGTGACTGGGGTGCATTTGTCAACAAAACGGCAAGTATGGACTTCTGGGAAACTGATTTTCTTCCATTTTTAGAAAAAATCGGTCTTTTGAAATATGCAAGTGTTATGTCAACTGTATGTAAAGATTTTATGGGCATTGATATGCCTGAACGTTTACCGATTGCCGACCATAATATTTGCGAAGAAATGATGAACGACATTTTGCAAAGCGGTAACTTCGGCAATAAAGACGAGCAATATCATCAAAGCGGTTGGATTGTTTCTGAAAACGGTAAGGACGGCGTAAAAAAGTCCACGTTTTCCGTTATTTGGGGCAGACTTGACTCCGCCGTTAAATTGCATTGGCCTTGGCTTAAAAAGTGGAAAATTCTTTTACCGTTTGCCTACGTTCTTTTCACAATCCGTTATTATTTAAAAGTAATTCGCGGTGAGCGACCGTCCTTGACTTCTCTTATGCCTGAAGCAAATCGTCGCAAAGAATTATATAAAAAACTTGAAATTTATGAGGATGAAAAATGAGTGATAATATAAAAAAAGTTTCTCTCAGAGACCTTGAGCCTGTAATAAGAGAAAAGTTATCTTCAGGTGGTACAGTACAAATTCCCATTACGGGGACAAGTATGCTACCCTTATTGGTACAAGGCAGAGATTCGGTCATTCTTTCCCCTGCCACTCAATTAAAGGTCAACGACATAATCTTTTATAAAAGAGATGACGGGCACTTTGTACTTCATCGCATAATCGGTAATGACGGCAAAGGCTATATTCTCTGTGGTGATAACCAGTGGGTTAAAGAATACGGAATAACCGACCGACATATCATCGGCGTTGTTACAGAAATAATCCGTGACGGTGTTAATATAAAGACAGATGATAAAGAATATATTAAATATTGCAATCGCCTGTCAAAGACAATGGCTTTTCGTAAACCGTTGGTGCTGACGATGAGCAAAATAAGAGCTATAAAAAGAAAAATGAGCAGTAGATAAATCTACTGCTCTTTTTTGTTCTGCACTTAGTGAAACAGTTTTAATATTTTCTCCAAACCATTTTGTCAACTACACCAGTATATGACTGAATAAGTTTAATCACCTTCGTTGATACGTTTTCATCAATATAATCAGGAACAGGAATTCCGTTTTCTTCATTGAGATTTAACTCAACTGCTGTATCGATTGCCTGAAGAAGTGATTTTTCATCGATGCCTGCAAGTACAAAACAAGCCTTGTCAAGTGCTTCAGGTCTTTCAGTTGACGTGCGAATACAAACTGCTGGGAAAGGATGTCCAACAGAGGTGAAGAATGAGCTTTCTTCAGGAAGTGTACCGCTGTCTGAAACTACTGCAAAAGCATTCATCTGTAAGCAATTGTAATCGTGGAAACCAAGTGGCTCGTGCATAACAACACGGCTGTCAAGTTTAAATCCTGTTGATTCAAGTCTCTTTTTACTTCTTGGATGGCAAGAATAAAGAATTGGCATATCATACTTTTCAGCAGTTTTGTTAATAGCATTGAAAAGTGACAAGAAATTCTTTTCTGTATCAATGTTTTCTTCACGGTGAGCAGAAAGAAGGATATATTTACCCTTTTCAAGACCGAGTTTTGAATGAATATCACTTGCCATAATTTTATCAAGATTATTATGAAGCACTTCAGCCATTGGTGAGCCTGTTACATATACTCTTTCCTTTGGAAGTCCACATTCGTGAAGATATTTTCTTGCGTGTTCGGAATAAGCCAAGTTAACGTCGGAAATAATGTCAACAATTCTTCTGTTTGTTTCTTCAGGGAGACATTCATCCTTGCAACGATTACCTGCTTCCATATGGAAAATCGGAATATGAAGTCTTTTTGCAGGAATTGCTGAAAGGCAAGAGTTTGTATCACCTAAAATCAACAAAGCATCAGGCTTAATTTCAGCCATAAGTTTATATGAGCAATTGATAATATTACCAACCGTTGCGCCGAGGTCGTCACCAACCGCGTCCATATAAACCTCAGGGTCAGAAAGCTCCAAATCCTTAAAGAACACCTGATTTAAGTTATAATCATAGTTCTGACCTGTGTGTGCAAGAATACAGTCAAAATACTTTCTGCACTTATTGATAACTGCCGCAAGTCTTATAATCTCAGGTCTTGTACCTACAATTATAAGAAGTTTGAGTCTGCCGTCGTTTTTAAAACTTACATCACTGTAATCAAGTTTCATTTTTATTACTCCTTATAGATAATACTCCACTATTGCAAACCATATTAGATAATTCTATAAAACATCTTTTATTTTATAAACTGTTCTCACCATAATATAGAGATATAAATATCACTTGCATTTTTTATTTATTAACTGCACTAAAGGATGAATTATGATAGCAACACCCAACGTGCACAAAAAACACATTGTGCAATATAACACTGTGTTTTCTATAACCAACATTTCATCAAACAAAGAGATAAACAAGCCCTGTAAAATATACATTTCAAAAAAATACTTTCCGAAAAATCTTATAGGTTTAATGTCAATCTTTATTTTCATAAGAATCAAAAGTATAAGAGCAACGAAAGCAATTGCAGAAATAAATTTAATGCTTATTCTTATATAACTAGAAAAGATTCTCGCATTTCCTAAAATATATGTAATTATGAACAACGCCGTTGTAATAATAAAGCACAAGAAATACTTTTTACCACTGCAAAGCCTATCTATTTTTTGTTTGTCTTTTGCCCAAATCACTCCTAACAAGAATGCGCCACTGCATTCATACCACCTCAAAAAACGTGTCCGGTTTGTTAGGGTTAAACGCTTCGTTTGCCCACATTACTGTCACCAAATTTTCAGTATCGGAAAGGTTGATAATATTGTGTGTATAGCCAGGCAACATATGTACTGCCTGAATTTTATCGCCGGATACTTCAAAATTAAGCACTTCATCCGTACCGATTTTTCTTTGCTGAATAAGGCCTTTTCCCGAAACTACTATAAAGAATTCCCATTTAGTGTGGTGCCAATGCTGACCCTTCGTAATTCCCGGCTTTGAAATATTCACCGAAAACTGACCGCATTTTTCTGTTTTGAGAAGTTCTGTAAACGAGCCTCTGTCATCACAATTCATTTTCAGGTCAAAAATCGCCTTTTCTTTTGGTAAATATGAAAGAAATGTGGAATATAATTTTTTACTAAAACTATTGTCAGGTATTTCCGGCATCACTAATGATTGAGGTTGATTTTTAAACATATATAGCAAATTAACAATTTCGCCCAACGTGATTTTATGTTCAACGGGAATCGTGCAAAAATCACCGTCTTTTGTTTCGTCACCACAAAGAGCGTTGATTAACTCCTCAACCACGTCGTCAATATACACAAGTGTCATCTGATAACTTCTGTCATTTACCGTAATTGGCAAATCATTGGCAATATTGTTACAGAATGTTGCCACAGCACTGTTGTAATTGGGTCTGCACCATTTACCAAAAACATTGGTAAAACGGTAAACCAACACTCTGGCACCCGTTTCCTTTGAATAATTAAAGAACAGGTCCTCCCCTGCTTTTTTACTTTGACCGTAAGGGTTATCCAAAGCAGCCTGAGTTGATGAAGAAAGCATTACAGGGCAAGTGTTATTATATTTTTTTAGAGTATCAAGAAGCGTTGAGGCAAATCCGAAATTCCCCTCCATAAACTCCTCCGTATTCTGCGGTCTGTTTACACCTGCAAGGTTGAAAACGAAATCACAGTCTTTGCAATATTCATCCAGAAGTGTTTTATCTGTATCAACATCAAATTCGCAAATAGTAAGGTCCTGAGGCAACTTTGTCGTTTTATTTTTTCCCTCTTTAACCGTGTTAAGAGTAGCAACGAGATTTTTACCGACAAAACCTTTTGCTCCTGTAATGAGAATTTTCATAAATTATTTCTCCCAATTAGCAAGTTCGTTCTGAATATATTTAAGAGTTAAAAGTTTTTCTTTAACCTGTTCAACTGACATAAGAGTCGTGTTATTAGAGTCAAACTCAGTAAGAGTGTTTCTTTCTTTATCGCCGTCTTTGAAGTACTTATCATAGTTAAGTCCACGTTTGTCGGCAGGTACACGATAGAAGTCACCCATATCAATTGCATTTGCACATTCTTCATTTGTAAGAAGTGTTTCATACATCTTCTCACCGTGTCGGATACCGATTACCTGAATATCCGTATCAGGTGCAAAAAGCTCTTTAACAGCCTGTGCAAGCACTTCAATTGTACAAGCTGGTGCTTTCTGAACAAGAATGTCTCCGCTTTCACCGTTTTCAAATGCAAAAAGAACAAGGTCAACTGCTTCTTCAAGGCTCATTACAAAACGGGTCATTGAAGGTTCAGTAATTGTTATTGGCTTACCTGCTCTAATCTGGTCAATCCAAAGAGGAACAACCGAACCGCGTGAGCAAAGCACGTTGCCGTAACGCGTACAGCAAATCTTTGTCTTTTCAGGGCTGACTGTTCTTGACTTTGCAACAACAACCTTTTCCATCATAGCTTTTGATGTACCCATAGCATTTACCGGGTATGCCGCTTTATCAGTTGAAAGGCAGATTACGCACTTAACGCCTGCATCAATTGCCGCTGTAAGCACGTTGTCAGTTCCAAGCACGTTTGTCTTAACTGCTTCAACAGGGAAAAATTCGCAAGAAGGAACCTGCTTTAATGCTGCTGCGTGGAAAATATAGTCAACACCGTGCATTGCATTTTTAACTGATTGCAAATCACGAACATCACCGATATAGAACTTAAGTTTTTCTGCTACTTCAGGAAACATTTGCTGAAACTCATGACGCATATCGTCCTGCTTTTTCTCATCTCTTGAAAAAACTCGGATTTCACCAATGTCAGTTTCAATGAAACGTCTGAGCACAGTGTTACCAAATGAACCTGTACCACCGGTTATCATAAGTGTTTTGTTTTCAAACATACTCATTTTTATCACTCCAAAAAATACAAAATTGTATTTATTTTTATCAATTTAATATTATATCATTATTAAACCGTATAGTCAAACTCTAGATTTAGGCAACTTAATTTTGAATATAAGCATCAGCTTCTGAACAATCCCTTTCAGCATCACCTTTTCCGATTGGTTCATTCCGAACGTTAACATACAAATTCCATATACCGTTGCCATTACACCGCAATTAACAATAAATTGCAACCAACCATTCCCAAAGAGGCTGAAAAGGTTCATTATATACCCTGATATTGCACAAATTATCAATGAAGGCACAACGCCCTTGAACATACCCTTGAACAATACCGAAAGCCTTATTCCCAGCTGTTTTTTATACATTACGTTCATCACTATCGTTTCGCAAAGCATAAAGGTAATAAAGCTACCAATGATTACACCTTCAAAAGGCTTCCACAGGATTAAAAGAATTGCTATCGGAACGGTGATAACGGCAGAAATCAATTGCACCAAAGAAGGTATTTTGTGAAGTGCCATCGCTTGAATAAGCTGATATCCCGCACCTTCGGAAAAAGAAAACAACAACGGGAACATCAACACGACCGCAACATAAAAAGCATTAGAGTTTTCCTCACCTGCCCACAACGTTACAAAGCTCTTTCCGTTGAAAAGAAATACTACCCACACCAAAGACAAGAACATAAAAATTATTCTGCTTATTCTTATCAGTTCTTTTTCATGCAACTCTCTGCTCTTATTAGTATCTGCAAACCTCACCAAGCCAGGCATCAAAACGCTTGTGAAATGTGAGCCAAAACTTTTGAAGTATTG
>JAZQYK010000070.1:0-3952 GCA_045633505.1 Candidatus Fimenecus sp.
ACAGTAAAAACAACAATATTTATGTATCAGAGGTTTCTTCAGGTTCTCCTGCCGAGCTTCAGGGTATTTCTAAAGGTGACGTAATTACTGCCGTTGACGGTGTTGCGGTTTCAGCGCTGAATAGTGAAAGTTTAATTGGCAACCTTAATGGCGAAAAACTTACCAATGTGCAGGTTACGTTTACTCATAACGGCGAGTCAAAAACCGTTTCGGTAGCTCGTGGATATTCAGCACAGACGGTTTATTATAGTGTCAGCGATAAGATTGGCTATATTAAAATCACCGCTTTTTACAGCACAACGAAGGACCAGCTTGAAGATGCAATCAAATATATGTCTGACAATTCAGTAACTTCAATTATATTTGACGTGAGAAATACTGATACAGGCTTGATTGAATATGCAACTGAATGTATTGATATGCTTGTTCCGGTTGGTACTGAAGGTACGGGCGCAATTGCAACTGCCGTCAATAAAAACGGCGAAACGGTTGAAACCTTTACCTCGGACTCTGATAGCGTCAGCTACAGAATGGCGGTGCTTGTGAATGCAGGAACTTCAGGCGGTGCCGAGCTTTTTGCCTGTGACCTTCGCGATTTCGGAATGGCTCAGCTTATCGGTTCAAAAACCGCAGGTAATGGTACGATGCAACAAATTTTTGAGTTAAGTGACGGTAGCGCGGTTTCGTTGACTGTGGCTAAAATCAATCCTTATAAGAGCGAATGCTTCAACGGTGTAGGTCTTACTCCCGATTACGTCGTTGACCTTACTGCCGAACAAAACGCAAGGCTTCCGATGCTTACAAATGAAGAAGATGCTCAATATCAAAAGGCTGTTGAATTGTTTGGTAACTAATAAATAAAACTCAATCCCTTCGCATATTCTTTTGCGGAGGGATTTTTTATGTTTTGTGTGGTAAATATAAGTGAAAGAAAGGGTACAATTAAAGAAAAACTATTTTGGAGATTTATAAAAGATGAATATGAGTTAAAAACTATTCCAGTGTTTAAGGGAGCACCTTTTTATAGACTTGATATTACCGTGGGTAAAAGGGGAGTGGACTGGGAATACGTGTCGTATTGCACGGGTAAATGTGCAGAAAGACTTATTGTAAGTGAAACGGTTAATATTCCTGACAACTTCCGACTTGGAAAATATAATAAAAAAACGCTTTACGGCAAAATGATGCAGAATACTTTTGTGTACGTTTTGAAACAACAGAAAACAATAGGCGAAAAACTTTGCTTTGTTGATAAGTTGGGAGACTTTAAAAAATATCTTCATACTTATGTACCTTATTTCCATAAAATCACGGTAGTAACGGAAAATAAAGAAGCATATTTTGACGTTTGTGACAGCATTTTAAAAGAAACGGGACTTTGTGTTACGGTACAATCTGAAAACGAAAATGCTCAGGTTGTAATCAATTGCAACGAAAACACAATGCAAGTGAAAACGGAAAAAAGCACGTATATTCTTTGCAACGGAGACGATTTTGATGCTCCTGAAATCTACAAAAAACTTTATGACGGAGTAATCGATAAACAAGTTTTTTATTCTGCACTTTATGAATTTTGCGGAGTTTTTGAATTGTCAGACTTAATCTTCACTTCAATTGAAGCGAATACGCAAAAAAAGGAGACTAATACGATTATATTCACTTGACACAATGGGAAAATTTTAATATAATATCTTCTATATGGGCAGTTTTATTTTGTCCTAAAAATTACTCTATAAAATAAAGGAGTTTTTCAAATGGCAGAAACATTACTTACACTTGACGCTCTCAAACAGCTTGAAGCAGAGCTTGAAGATTTAAAGGTTAACGGCAGAAAAGAAGCTGCTGAAAAAATCAAACTTGCTAAGAGCTTCGGCGACTTGTCAGAAAACAGTGAATATGACGAGGCTATGAACGACCAAGCAAAGCTTGAGGCTAGAATCAGCGAAATCGAGCATATCATCAAATATGCAAAAATTCTTGACGTTGATGCACTTGGAACAGAAAACGTTCACATTGGCTCAGTTGTTAAAATCGTTGATAAAAAGAAAAAGGAATACACTTACACAATCGTTGGTTTTGCTCAGGCAGACCCTGCCGCAGGCAAGATTTCAGACGAATCACCTGTTGGTAAAGCACTTGTTGGCCACAAGGTTGGCGACAAGGTTAATGTTGAAACTCCAAATGGTGCGCTTCAGTTTAAAATTGTAGAAATTATTAAATAATCGAGGAACAAAAATGGCAGAAGAAATCAGAAATAATCAGCCTGAAGTGGATTTGGGTGAACAACAGCGAATCCGTCAGGAAAAGCTTAAGGTGTTGCAAGATGAGGGCAAGGACCCATTTGTAATCACTAAATATGACCAGACTCATCACAGTGCAGATGTTAAAGATAACTTTGATGAATTAGAGGGTAAAACAGTCCGTGTTGCAGGCCGTATGATGTCAAAGCGCGTTATGGGTAAGGCATCATTCTGTAACATTCAGGATTTAAAGGGCAATATCCAGTCTTATGTAGCCCGTGACAGCATTGGCGAAGAAGAATACAAGGGCTTCAAGAAACTCGATATCGGTGACATTATCGGTATTGAGGGAGAAGTGTTCAAAACAAAGACAGGCGAGATTTCTATTCACGCATCAAACGTTACGCTTCTTTCAAAGAGTTTGCAGATTCTTCCTGAAAAATTCCACGGTCTCACAAATACTGATATGAGATACCGTCAGCGCTATATTGACCTTATTATGAATCAAGAGTCAAAACAGACTCTTATCAACCGTTCAAAGATTATCAGCGCAGTCCGCAGATACCTTGACGGTGAGGGCTTTATGGAAGTTGAAACTCCAATGCTTGTTTATAACGCAGGCGGTGCGGCAGCTCGTCCGTTTGAAACTCATTTCAATGCACTTGATACAGATATTAAACTCCGTATTTCTCTTGAACTTTACTTAAAACGTCTTATCGTTGGCGGTATGGAAAGAGTCTATGAAATCGGTCGTGTTTTCCGTAATGAAGGTCTTGACACTCGTCACAACCCTGAATTTACACTTATGGAGCTTTATCAGGCATATACTGACTACCATGGTATGATGGATTTGACAGAAAATCTCTACCGTTACGTTGCACAGGAAGTTCTCGGTACAACAAAAATCGTTTTCAACGGAATTGAAATGGATTTAGGTAAACCGTTTGAAAGAATTACAATGCTTGATGCAGTTAAAAAGTATTCAGGTGTTGATTTTAACGAAATTCATTCAGCCGAAGAAGCTCAGGCAGTTGCTAAAGAGCATCATATTGAGTTTGAAAAGCATCACAAGAAGGGTGATATTCTTAACCTTTTCTTTGAAGAATTTGTTGAAGAACATCTCGTTCAGCCAACGTTCGTTATGGACCACCCGATTGAGATTTCACCACTCACAAAGAAAAAGCCTGAAGACCCTAACTATGTTGAGCGTTTCGAGTTCTTTATGAATGGTTGGGAAATGGCAAATGCTTATTCAGAGCTTAATGACCCAATTGACCAGAGAGAACGTTTCAAGGCACAGGAAGAACTTCTCGCCCTCGGTGATGAAGAGGCTAATACAACTGATGAAGATTTCCTTTACGCACTTGAACTCGGTATGCCACCAACAGGCGGTATCGGTTTCGGTATTGACCGTATGACAATGCTCTTAACAGACAGTCAGGCAATCCGTGACGTAATCCTCTTCCCAACAATGAAACCATTAGACTAATTTATAACACCCTGTGGCAATAATGTCATAGGGTGTTTTTGTATGTATTTACAATTGTAGTTTTTTATTGACAAATTCTTTATATCTCGTTAAAATAAAATTATAAAGAATAGGGAGGGATTCTGATGTTAAATTATAAAATCGAAGGTGGACATTTACCTGTTGTGATTTGTTATCCAGAACAAGGTCAAGTACTTGTTTCTGAAAGCGGTGCAATGAGCTG
>JAZQYK010000071.1:0-2724 GCA_045633505.1 Candidatus Fimenecus sp.
TAGAAATCCTGCACCTGCTCAGGATGAAGTTTTTCCTTTTTAATAAATTCAGCAAGTTCAACGGCATCCTTCAAGGTAGCCCCAGGATGAGACGACATTAAATAGGGTACAAGATACTGCTCTTTGCCGATAGATTTTGTAAAATCAAAGTATCTTTTTGAAAACTCTTTGTATGCTTCAATGTGCGGCTTTCCCATTTTATCAAGAACAACGGCAGAACAATGTTCAGGAGCAACCTTTAGTTGTCCGCTCACATGATGTTGAACCAATTCCTTAAAGAAAGTGTTATCTTTATCCTGCAAAAGATAATCATATCTTATTCCTGAACGGATAAACACCTTCTTAACTTTTGGTAAATTGCGAATTTCTCTTAAAATATCTATATATTCTGTATGCGTAGAAATCAAAGCGGGGCAAGGTTTTGGAGCAAGACATTTCTTACCCTTACATAATCCGCCTTTGATTTGCTTGTCACAGGACGGACGTCTGAAATTAGCGGTAGGTCCGCCAACGTCGTGAATATAGCCTTTAAAGCCATCTAATTGCGTAAGCAATTTAGCCTCATTTATGATAGATTCCTTGCTTCTTGACGTTATATATCTGCCCTGATGAAAAGCAATTGAACAGAAATTACATCCGCCAAAGCAACCGCGATTATGCGTAATAGAAAATTCTACCTCCTGAATTCCCGGTACACCGCCGTCTTTTTCATATACAGGGTGATACGTGCGCATAAAAGGTAATGAATAAACCGCATCCAACTCTTCAGTAGTCAAAGGTTCCATAGGCATATTTTGAACAAGCATCATTTTACCGTGACGTTGCTTAATAACTTTACCTCGGATGTGGTCCTGTTCATCCTGCTGAATACGGCAAGATATTGCATATTCTTTTTTTATTTTGCAAACGTTCTCAAAAGAAGGACATTCAACGCCGACAAACGGTGTTTCGGTTACGGGAACAGCATAACAAGTTCCCCTTACGTCTGTAATCGTGTTTATCTTTTCACCGTTATTAAGTCTGTTAGCAATCTCAACAGTCTGTTTCTCTCCCATACCGAACGAAATCAAATCAGCACCTGAATCAAACAATATTGACGGTCTTATTTTATCATCCCAGTAGTCATAATGCGCAAAACGGCGTAACGACGCTTCGAGTCCACCAATAATAATTGGAATATCTCCGAAAATTTCGCGAATTTTCTGACAATAAACGATTACGGCACGGTCAGGTCTGAGTCCAAATTTACCACCAGGAGAATAAGCATCTGTGCTTCTCTTTCTTTTAGCAACAGTATAATGTGCAACCATTGAGTCGATATTTCCCGATGACACGAAAAAGCCCAATCTGGGTTTTCCAAATACGGTAAAATCAGCATTTGAATTCCAGTTGGGTTGGGAAATAAAGCCAACTTTATAACCCGCGTTTTCAAGAACACGGGTTATAATCGCAGCACCGAAACTGGGATGGTCAACATAAGCATCGCCTGAAACGTACACAAAGTCAACCTCATCCCAATTTCGAGAAATCATATCTTGTTTTGAAATAGGTAAAAATTGATTATTCATCATTCTGTTCATTACCTTCATCGTCGCCGTATGCTTTATTTGCACCGCCTTGTGCTAATGCATTCATTTCATACCACTGCTGTTTTGAAACTAAAACCTTTCGAGGCTTTGCACCCTCATACGGTCCGATTATTCCTCTTTCTTCAAGGTCATCAATAATTCTTGCGGCGCGGGCATAACCAAGTTTAAGTTTCCTCTGCAACAAAGTTGTAGATGCTGATTGCGCTTCGATTACAACTTCAATAGCTTTCGGAAGCATTTCATCAGCAGGTCCGTCAGAGTCAACGTCATCAGAAGATGCTGAAGAATCTTTTTTCTTTGAACCGCTATTTGCCGCGTTTTTATCAATCTCTTTCATAACTGCATCATCATATACAGATTGTTCTTGAAGTTTAATAAAGTTAACAACGTTTTCAACTTCTTTGTCAGAAAGATAACATCCCTGAACACGAATTGGCTTTGGAATACCAACAGGATAATAGAGCATATCACCGTTGCCTAAAAGTTTTTCTGCGCCGACAGAGTCAATAATAGTTCGTGAGTCAACCTGAGATGAAACCGAAAGAGAAATTCGGCTTGGAATATTAGCCTTAATAATACCCGTAATAACGTCAACAGACGGTCTTTGAGTAGCGATAACGAGATGCATACCGGCAGCACGTGCCATCTGTGCAAGGCGGCAAATTGAATCTTCAACTTCATTTGGTGCAGCCATCATCAAGTCTGATAACTCGTCAATAAATATAACGATTTGATGCATTTTCTTTTTGCCTTCAGACTCACAAATACTGTTATATCCCGAAATATCACGAACACTATGTTCAGAGAAAGTCTTATATCTTGAAAGCATTTCCGTAACTGCCCAAGCAAGAGCGCCTGAGGCTTTTCTCGGGTCAGAAACAACGGGAACCAAAAGATGAGGAATACCGTTGTAGATAGTAAACTCAACTTGTTTAGGGTCAATCATTAAAAGTTTAACTTCATCAGGAGTAGCATTATAAAGAATGCTGACAATCATTGAGTTAAGGCAAACGGATTTACCTGAACCCGTTGTACCTGCAATAAGCAAGTGCGGCATCTTTGCAAGGTCAGAATTCACAAATTCACCCGTAATATCTTTTCCAAGCGCCACGTTAAGTTTAGATTTTGCTTCTTT
>JAZQYK010000072.1:0-10640 GCA_045633505.1 Candidatus Fimenecus sp.
CATTCGTTATTATCGAAGTTTTCGGAATAGCTGAAGCGTTCTTTACACACCACTACAGAGCCATTCATATTGCACATAATGACATCGGCGTCAATGGCGTTGGAAATAACGTTAAGGTTATTCCCGATAAGAAGCATAGCGCTGTTGAAATCCTCCTGCGTTTTGCACTGCTCAAGAATAGCTTCACAATAAGCCGCATTCTGCACAACGTTTTCTGTCAGCAGTTCTTTTTTCTCAACAGACCATCTGTTTGAAAGAAACACCAAAAGAGCAGAAGCCAGAACAATATAACTTACCAAAATCATAGCAGTCATTATTGTCAAATATTTGATAAACAACGGAAGATGAGTGAAAAACCACTCCGCTTTTCTGTAACTTCGTTTTATAATATTACTTTTTTCCATGAGTTTCAAACTTGTAGCCAACGCTCCATATCGTTCTTAACTCCCATTCGTCCGACACACCCTTGAGCTTGTCACGAAGTCGTTTGATATGAACGTCAACCGTTCTGCTGTCGCCGTAATAGTCAAATCCCCAAACGTCGTCAAGCAACTGATCACGGGTGAAAACTCTGTCAGGATTACTTGCAAGATGATATATAAGCTCAAGCTCTTTCGGCGGCGTATCAATTGAAACACCGTTAACCTTCATATCATAATTTGAAAGATTGATTATCAGCTTATCATATCTTACTTCTTTTGTATCTCCGCCCTTTGTAGCAGAAGTACGGCGAAGCACAGCCTTTATTCTTGCAACGATTTCTTTTGTATCAAAAGGCTTTGTAACATAGTCGTCAGCACCCAATTCAAGACCAAGCACCTTATCAAAGGTTTCGTCCTTTGCCGTCACCATAATAATCGGAGTCTCGCTTTGCTTTCGGATTTCACGGCAAACCTGCCATCCGTCAAGCTGAGGGAGCATAATGTCAAGAAGCACTAAATCAGGTTCTTCTGAATTAAAACTTTCAACCGCGTCAAGACCGTTATGCACTAAAACCACGTTGTAGCCTTCTTTTTCAAGATACATTCTTAAAAGGTCGCATATATTCTTATCGTCATCAACTACAAGTATTTTTTCCTTTTGCACAATAACATCCTCCTATACGTTATAGGTTTATAATACAACCCAAATTTTAACAAACTAAAAACAAAGTTTTGTTTTTTTATAAATTATTTATGGTATTTACCGTTATTACTGATTGAAAAGGCTCTGTAAACCTGTTCCGCCAGCATTATTCTTGCCAATTTATGAGGAAAGGTCATTTTTGACATTGAAAACTTAAAATCCGACGTTCTCTTTATTTCATCGGACAATCCAAAGGAGCTTCCGATAATAAAAACAATCGTACTCTTTCCTCCAAGCGCAATATCTTCAAGTTTTTGAGATAATTCTTCCGATGAAAGCTGTTTTCCCTCAATACACATAGCGAAAACGTAAGCGCTTTTCGGTATTTTCGCCACAATCATCTGAGTTTCCTTGTTTAATGCGTTCTCAATTTCCGCGTCAGAAGGATTATCAGACAATTTCACGGGTTCAAGCTCAGTAACCGTCATTTTGCAATATGCCGAAAGTCGTTTTTCATATTCAGCAGAAAAATCCTTCATATATTTTTCTTTAAGTTTTCCAAGCACAATAAAATGCACGTTCATCATAATATCATCGCCTTTTCATCCCATTGAGGCTTTGCCACGCGGATATAATAATCCTCACCCTCAATTGCGCCCGCAAGAGACAATGCAGAAACGCTTGTCTGGTAAGCCAGCTGCGGCATATTGTTTTCACGGCTTAAATGTCCGAGAATAAATCTTGTCGTACCGCTTTCAATAAGTTTTGTAAGGGTTTCGGCACAAGCATCGTTTGAAAGGTGACCTTTTATGCCCAATATTCTTCTTTTCAGCATATAAGGATATCCGCCGCACTCAAGCATATTTACGTCGTGATTGGACTCCAGCATTACAAGGTCCGAGCCTTTGAGAGCATCAAAAACCGTATCCGTCATAATTCCAAGGTCCGTCGCCACGGCAATTTTTCTGCCGTTTGACAATTCCACCGTGTATCCGCAGCTTTCCTTAGCATCGTGAGAGGTTGCAAAACTTTTCACGTGCATACAACCGACCTCAACGCCGTCAGGGGTAATAATGCAACAGTCGTCAGCGTTGTCAAGCGCATCGGTCTTAACGAGCGCCTCATAAGTTCCGGCAGTCATATAAAGTCTTGCTTTGTGTTTTTTTGTAAAAACCTTTATACCTTTAATATGGTCGGAATGCTCGTGAGTTATGAAAATATTACGGATATTATCCGCATCAACACCGATATTCCACAGTCCTTGCTCAAGCTGTTTATTGGTCATACCTGCGTCAATGAGAATACTGTCATTTCCACCGCCTATGTAAATACTGTTTCCGCCTGATGAAGAAAACAGCGGACAGAATTTCGCCATAAATCTACTTCCTCTTTCTATTAAAAAAGGACGGCTTTAACCGTCCTTTAATCATTTTCAGCCTACGCCTAATACGGTTTTTTCATCATCGGGAATTGATTTTAATTCAATATCCGCACCAAGACTGCGGAGTTTCTCGATAATGTTGTCATAGCCTCGTTGAATATGATGGATTTCTTCAATCTCGGTTGTACCGCTTGCCACAAGACCTGCAATTACCATTGCCGCGCCTGCACGAAGGTCGTTAGCAATAACGGGAGCGCCTTTCAAGGTTTCAACACCCTTGATAAATGCTGATTTACCGTCAACTGAAATATTCGCGCCCATTCTTTGAAGCTGTTCAGTATATCTGAAACGGTTGTCCCAGACACTTTCCGAAACTATACTGTCACCTCTTGCAATAGTGAGAAGTGTTGCAAACTGCGGTTGCATATCCGTCGGGAAGCCCGGATGCGGCATTGTTTTAACACTGCAATGATTGGGGCGGTAAGCCGAAGAAATTCTGATTGAGTCGTCATATTCTTCAACGTTTATTCCACATTCAATAAGTTTTGCAGTAATTGACTCCAAATGCTTTGGAATAACGTTCTTCACAAGCACGTCACCCTGAGTTGCCGCAGCGGCAACCATATAAGTTCCTGCTTCAATCTGGTCGGGAATTATTGCATATTCACAGCCGTGAAGCTTGTCCACACCGCGAATTTTAATAACGTCAGTACCTGCGCCGCGGACGTCGGCGCCCATTGAGTTCAAGAAGTTGGCAAGGTCAACAATGTGAGGCTCTTTTGCCGCGTTTTCAATAATTGTGAGACCCTTTGCTTTAACAGCCGCCAACATAAGATTAACTGTCGCGCCGACTGACACCACGTCAAAATAAACGGATGCGCCGAGAAGCGTTTCAGCCTTAACTTCAACCATAGCGTTTTCTTCCATACTGACCTTTGAACCAAGAGCTTCAAAGCCCTTGATGTGCTGGTCAATCGGACGAACACCAACACCCAACGCACAACCGCCCGGCATTGCAACCTTCGCGTGATTAAATCTGCCCAACAGTACACCTATAAAGTAATAAGAAGCACGCATAAGTTTTGACAAATCGTGGCCCACAACGTTTGTGCGCACACAAGAGGTGTCAATTTCAAGCGTATTCTTATTTATCATTTTAATTTCTGCACCCAGAGAACGCAAAATCTTAATCATTGCAGAAACATCGCTGATATTAGGAATGTTTTCAATTCTGCAAACGTCCTCTGCGAGAATGGTCGCCGGAATTATCGCAACGACGGCATTTTTGGCTCCGCTGATTTCAACTTCACCCGTTAACTTGTTTCCGCCGTTAATTATGATTTTTTCCAAGGACTCTTCCCCCTCAAAATCAAATATCTACTACATATAGTTAAAAAACGTAAAAATCGACGTTTTAAGCACAATTATTTAAAAATGCTCAAAATCCTTTAATAGTATAACACTTTTCTTTATAAAATAAAAGGGGTTTTTGATAATTTTTTTATTTTTAAAAAAATCACTTATTATTGAGCACTAAATCAGTTGAATAGTGAGATTTTTTGTTGTATAATAAATTGAATATTTTACAAATTCGGTGATTTTATGCTCTTTCGTCTTGAAAATAATTTTTTAGCAATTTCAATTGATACGCACGGCGCGGAATTATCTTCCGTTTTCAACAAAAAGGAAAATAAGGAAATGCTTTGGCAGGGCGACCCTGCATATTGGGGCAGAAAAAGTCCCGTGCTTTTCCCCGTCGTTGGTAAATACAGAAACGGCAAAACCACGTTTGAGGGTAAGGAATACGCATCAGGTCAGCACGGCTTTGCAAGGGACAGCGAATTCACCTTAGTTGAGGAAACCGTCGATAGATTATCTTTTCAACTGACAGGCAACGCCGATACCTTAAAGCAATATCCGTTTAATTTCAGCCTGATTTGTTCTTATAGGCTTATTGACAACAAAATCCTCGTTGGCTGGACGGTAAAAAACACCGATACAAAAACTATTTATTTTTCAATTGGCGCTCATCCCGCTTTTTATTGCAAAAAGGGTGAAACCGTACTTTCGATGAATGGCGAAAATCTTCAATACAATCTTATAAACGGCGACGGACTTTATACCTCACCGAAACACAATATTGAAAACGAATTCGTTCTTAACGACAGCGTTTTTGACAATGACGCTTTAATTATCGAGAACAGTGACGTCAATGAAATATCTCTTATAGATAATGATAAGAAATATTTAACCGTAAAATTTGATGCAAAGGTTTTTGGCATCTGGTCCCCTGCGAAGAAGAACGCACCTTTCGTCTGCATTGAGCCTTGGTACGGCAGATGTGATGCTGAAGATTTTGAGGGCGACATTACCGCAAGAGAATGGTCAAATTCGCTTGAGGCAAACGAAACTTGGTACAAGGAGTATGAAATAGAAATAAATGAGTGACTATAAATACATTTTATTTGATTTTGACGGCACTTTAACAGATTCTTCAGAGGGCATTTTCAAAAGTCTGACCTATGCCTTTGAAAGCTACGGTCACGGCACACCGTCAGAAGATTTATTGAGACAGTTCATTGGACCTCCGCTTCATTACAGTTTTACTGAAATCTGCGGCTTTACCCCTGAACACGCAGTTGAAATGACCGAGAAATATCGCGAACGATACAGAGTTAAAGGCTATCTCGAAAGCAAACTTTACGATGGAATTTATGAGCTTTTGGAAGAACTTAAAAGCCGTGGTTACAAATTGGCAACCGCATCTTCAAAGCCTTTGAATTTCGTTGATACAATCTGTGAAAATCTCGATATTAAAAAGTTCTTCGATTTTCTTGGCGGCACCACCTTTGACAACACGACCGAAAACAAAGCTATGGTTTGCGAGAATGCTATGAAGCAACTGGGCGGAAACACCTCCAACACTCTTATGGTTGGCGACACCCGTTTTGACGTTGAAGGCGCTCACGCAGTCGGACTTCCTTGCTGTGCGGTGCTTTACGGCTTTGGCACACGGGAAGATTTTGAAAAATACAAGGCAGAATACATAGTCGAAAGCGCAATGGATATTTTAAATATTCTTTAAAAAGGAGGCACTTATGTCCACACCCTTAGCGGATAGAATTCGTCCGCAGACAATTAACGATATGGTCGGGCAAAAACACCTTTTAGGTGAAAATATGCCTCTTCGTAATATTCTTGATTCGGGATATTTACCAAACTTAATATTTTACGGTCCGTCAGGCACGGGCAAAACTACACTTGCAAGAATTATTGCACAAAGTACCAACCGCAAACTTCATCACATAAACGGTACTAACGCAAGCACCGCTGACATCAAGGCAATTGTCAGTGAGCTTGACACCTTTGCGGCACCAAACGGTATTTTACTTTATCTTGACGAGATTCAGTATTTTAACAAAAAGCAACAGCAAAGTTTACTTGAATATATCGAAAGCGGTAAAATCACACTTATTGCTTCAACTACTGAAAATCCTTATTTTTACATATATTCTGCAGTGCTTTCGCGTTGCACGGTTTTTGAATTCAAATCGGTAACACCCGAAGACGTTGTTCCTGCAATCAAAAGAGGTTTCAACCTTTTAGAGCAGGATTTCACAACTCCTTTTAAAATCGAAGACGGTGTTATTGAGCATATTGCCACCGCTTGTGGAGGGGATGTGAGAAAATCCCTCAATTTTGTTGAGTTGTGTGTGCTTTCCGCACCGATTATTGACGGTGAAAGAGCAATCACTCTTGAGGGCGCGGGAAGTCTTACGCAAAAAAACACCTTCCGCTATGACAAATTCGGTGACGAGCATTATGACATCCTATCGGCATATCAAAAGAGTATGCGAGGAAGCGACCCCGATGCCGCACTTCATTATCTCGCCCGACTTTTAGAGGCCGGTGATATGGTTTCAGCTATTCGCAGACTGCTTGTCTGTGCAAGTGAGGACGTGGGACTTGCTTATCCGCAGATTTTACCCATTGTGAAAGCTGCTTGTGATATTGCAATGCAGGTTGGACTTCCTGAAGCGGCAATTCCTTTGGGTGATGCGGTGGTGCTTGTTGCAACAAGTCCAAAATCGAACACCGCTCACGACGGAATTTTCGCCGCGCTTGACGACGTGCGTAAAGGCAATTACGGTAAAATTCCTCGTCAGTTACAAAACAAGCATTATGACGGTGAAGACGCTGAAATCAAGGGACAGAATTATCTCTACCCTCACGATTACCCTAACCGTTGGGTTAAACAGCAATATTTACCTGATGCTATTAAAAACAAAAAATATTATGAATTTGGCGACAATAAAAACGAACAAAATGCCAAGACATATTGGGATAAAATAAAAGGAGAAAAAGGAAATGGCTAAAAGAGAAGATTATATTTCATGGGACGAATATTTTATGGGTATTGCGCTTCTTTCTGCAAGAAGAAGTAAAGACCCAAGCACACAGGTTGGCGCTTGTATCGTTGACGACAACAACAAAATTATGTCAGTAGGATACAACGGCTTCCCTCACGGTTGTGACGATGACGAATTCCCTTGGGACAGAACGGGTGACGAATTTGATACAAAATACCCTTACGTTTGTCACGCTGAGCTTAATGCAATTCTCAACAACGGCGGAAGAAACTTAAAAGGATGCAAAATTTATGTAGCGCTTTTCCCTTGCAACGAATGTGCAAAAGCTATTATTCAAAGCGGAATCCGTGAGGTTATGTTCCTTTCTGACAAATATAAAGACAGCCTTAACAACCGCGAATCCCGCAGAATGTTTGATGCCGCAGGTGTTAAATACACAAAGGTTAAAATGAATCGCGACGGACTTCAAATCAGCTTTAAGGAAGAAGATATATAATGGGTAAAAATGACTTTTTTGCTTTCACATCCCGCACCAAATACATAAACCGTTGGGCACTGATGCGAAATACAAGATACGAAACTTTAAGTGAGCATTCTGCTGAGGTTTCTCAGCTTTGCTATGCTCTTGCAGTTATCGGCAACGAATATTTAGATAAAAATTACAACTGTGAAAGAGCCGCGCTTTTAGGACTTTATCACGACGTACCCGAAATTATCACAGGCGACCTGCCGACACCTGTTAAATATTACAGCGCAGAAACAAAAGAAGCATACAAAGCCGTTGAAAAGAACGCATCAAAGCAACTGCTTTCAATGTTGCCGTCAGAATTATTGCCAAGCTATGAGCCACTTTTCAAAAGAAAAAACGAAGATAAAGAATTGTGGAAACTCGTTAAAGCGGCGGACAAAATCAGCGGATATTTAAAATGCGTTGACGAAAGAAAAGCAGGTAACAGCGAATTTATTGAAGCAGAAGACAAACTTCTTAAAGCAATTCAGAAAAGCGATTTAGAAGAAGTTAAAATTTTTGAAAAAGAATTTTTGCCGTCTTTCCACAAAACTCTCGACCAAATGAAGAAATAGTGCAAAATCAAAGATTTTGCATCGATATAAATCCTTGCAGGATTTTCGATATATGCTATCGCATTCGATATGTGTTACACACTCGATACGTTCACTTTGTGAACGAGGATTTGTATCATATCGAGTTTGAGCGTAAGCGAAAACATATCGATTTTACGAAGTAAAAATATCGAGCAATCGAAGATTGCATATCGACAATAATTATATTTATAAACATCGTAACAAAAAAAAGGACAGCTCATTATAAAATGAACTGTCCTTTTAATTTTCTTAATAATAACGATAAAGTGCAACAACCTTGCCGAGAATAATCACTTCGTTTGTGATTATCGGCTCATAGGCATCATTTTCAGGTTGAAGTCTGAAATGACCGTTCTCTTTATAAAATCTCTTGACCGTTGCTTCGTCCTCAATCATTGCGACAACGATTTCGCCGTTCGTTGCATAAGGTGTCTTTTCACAGATTACAACGTCACCGTCAAGAATACCTGCCCAAAGCATACTTTCACCACGCACTTTAAGTGCAAAAAGAGACTTGTCGCGTGAAACCCTGCCGTTATAAGGAATATAGCCTTCAATTTGTTCAACCGCAAGAATCGGCATACCGGCAGTAACGGTGCCCAAAAGCGGAACACTTGTTACGTTTTCAGCCTGACCAAGCACTCTGATTGAGCGTTTTAAAAGCGGGTCGCGTTCAATGTACCCTGCTTCTTCCAAAGCATCAAGGTTTGCCTGAACTGAAGACGTTGAACGAAGTCCCACAGCAGAGCCGATTTCACGGACTGACGGCGGAACGCCGCATTGCGAACGTTCGCACAAAAACTCATAAATTTTTTGTTGTGTATCATTGATGGGGCGCATAAAAAACTCTCCTCATTCAAAAAATCTTAAAAAGAATAATATTATTTTCTATATTCTAACATACTATTTTCAAAAAGTAAACATTTGTTCGATAAATTTTTAAAAAATTTTTTTGTTCACATTTCTTTTTCCGAATATTAAAAGAATATTCATTGTTTTTTCACATTTGTGCGATATTATATAGACACACCAAGAGATATTCTTGGTGAACATACCCCATCCTCAAACAACCCCTCAGACTGATTAAATTCAGTCGGAAAACGGACGGCTCCGCAACCGTCCGTTTTTTCTTTATCGGTAACCTTCGACTGCAATTTTATATACAATTCTGTCGATGGTTACTCTTGAACACTATTTAAATTTATATATAAAAATCCATATTGTGTATAAATCAACTGCCTCTGTCAAAAATATTGACGGAGGTGCTTTATTTTGAAAAAGTTTAAAAATCAGGAAAAAATTAAAAAGCATATTTATTCTGCATCGGCATTAGCGCTTTGCGGAGCAACACTTTTCTCTTTCTGGATGGCAAACCGTGACAACAAGCCGCTTGAAAATGAGACGGACACAACCTTTACCACTACCACAACAACTGAATTTGAGGTTAAGGTCAACACGCCTGTAACCGACGTTAAGGACGACAGATATAACACAACGACCGAACCTGCACCCGTCTCGGTTTATTACGCCTTCCCTTTAGAAAGCGCCATAAGCCGTGAATATTCAAAGGGTGAGCTTGTTAAAAACATTACTACTGACGACTGGCGCACGCATAACGGTGTTGATATAGGCGGCACTGCCGGGGACCCTGTAAAAGCCATTTGTGACGGTGAAATCACCGAAGTACGAGAAGATGCATTGTGGGGCACGGTTGTCACAATCAATCATAACAACGGAATTGTTGCAAAATATTACGGACTGCAAAATGACAGCACTCTTGAAGCGGGTACAAGTGTCGAAATCAATCAGCAAATAGGCACTTTGGGAGAAATTCCTATGGAAAAAGCAGACGGTATTCATCTGCATCTTGAAATGTTCAAAGACGGAGTTACGGTTTCGCCGTCAGATTATTTGGGTAAAAGTGTAGATATTTAGCTTTGTTTGTGATAGAATAAACACGGTGATTTTATGATATCGGTTTATTTCTTTAAATTGACAGAAAAAACTGAATACGACAAAAAACTTTTGCCACCGAATGTACAGGAGCATTGTAAAAAACAAGAAAGCATTGCTGCGGCAACCGAGCTTTTAAATATGGGTGTAACTGGACTTCGATATGAGCAAAACAAGCCCTTTGCAGAAAATTGTTACGTGAGTATTTCTCACAGCGGAGATATGGTTGCAATTTGTAAAAGTGAAAACCCTGTCGGAATTGACGTTGAGAAAATTGATGATACAAGGGATTTTACAAAAATTGCCAACCGTTATTTCCACGGAAAAGAAAAAGAATTGTTCAATGCCTGTCCAACTGCCGAAACTTTCTATGAAATATGGACAAAAAAAGAGGCATATACAAAAATCGACGGCAACGGAGTAATTGAAATTCAAAAAGGAATTGACGTTTTAAGTATCGAAAACCACGAATTTCAGACCGAAAAAGTTAATGAATATATGCTCACAATTTGTGAGAGAATTGAATAAGCAAAAAATCAAGGGACACAATTGTGTCCCTTTTGTTATCTATATCGACAAATTGGAGTTTGTCGAACAGAATGCAAAGTGCAAAATGCAGAATGCATAATTAAGGGTCTGCGACGCAATTTTATATATCACCAATATGCTCGATTGTAGGGGCAGGTCTCCGTGCCTGCCCGAAAATTTACCGCAAACTTGCGGTCGGGCACAGAGACCCGACCCTACAGAACAACGCAATTAGTGCA
>JAZQYK010000073.1:0-14066 GCA_045633505.1 Candidatus Fimenecus sp.
TGTTTATTTTGTTCATTCCTATTATCTTCACGCAGAGGACGAAAATGAAATCGCAACCGTGACAAATTACGGAATTGATTTCCATTCTGCCGTGGGGAAAAACAACGTTTTCGCAACACAGTTCCATCCTGAAAAATCAGGTGACGTGGGCTTACAGATTTTAAGAAATTTCGCATCAATGGAGGTAAAATAATGTACGCAAAAAGAATTATACCTTGTCTTGATGTGAAAAACGGACGAGTGGTTAAAGGTGTCAGCTTCGTTAATATCCGTGACGCAGGAGACCCCGTGGAATGTGCAATCGAATACAACAAAAAAGGCGCTGACGAGTTAGTGCTTCTTGATATTACTGCAACTCACGAGGGTAGAGGCACAATGCTGGAAATCGTCCGTCAGGTTGCCGATAATATCTTTATTCCTTTTACAGTAGGTGGCGGAATTAGAACTGTTGACGATTTTAAAGAGCTTCTTCGTGCAGGTGCTGATAAGATTTCAGTAAACTCTGCTGCTGTGCGAAATCCAGACCTTATAAGTGAGGCAGCATACAAATTCGGTAGCCAATGTGTCGTTTGTGCTATTGATGCAAAGCGAAATGATAAAGGTTGGGAAGTTTATCTTAACGGTGGACGAATAGGGACTGGTATTGATGCAGTCAAATGGGCAGAAGAAGCAGTTAAAAGGGGAGCAGGAGAAATTCTACTTACAAGTATGGACTGTGACGGTCAAAAGCAGGGCTATGACAATGACCTTAACCGTGCAGTTTCAGAATGTGTAGGTGTGCCTGTAATCGCATCAGGCGGTGCAGGCGCAAAATCCCATTTCCTTGATGCTTTTAATGAAGGCAAAGCTGACGCGGTTCTCGCCGCATCTCTTTTCCACTTCAACGAAATTCCGATTATGGACTTAAAGCACTATCTCCGCGACAACGGAATTCCAGTTAGACTATAATAATGTAGGGCGGGGGCTTGCTCCCGCCGATTTTTATACACAACAAAAAACGGGACGCTGTGGTCAGCGTCCCCTACATTTTTATTCAATTACCACACAAACATCATCCAAAGACTTTCTCACTTTGTTCCTTGGATTTTCATCTGCTGAATATCCTGTTGCAATAACAAGTCTAATTTTATCTTCGATGCCAAAATATTCACGGACTTTATCTTCTTCAACCATACCGATAATGCAAGTGCCGAGTCCCAAATCAGCAGCCTGTAAGCAGTAGTGAGCAACTGAAAGTCCAATGTCATTTTCTGCCCATTTCTGCTTGTTTTTAACCTTTTCCTCAACAAAAGGCTTGAGTGTAGCAGGTTGCTCGGTAACAATAGCAAATGCAGGGCAATTCTGCACGAATTTATTTGCACCATTTGGTTGAATGCAATCTCTTATTTTCTCTGCATTTTTTTCATCGTTGATAATATAATATTTCCAAGGCTGTGAGTTACAAGCAGATGGTGAAAGCCTTGCTGCATCAACACATTTGATAAGCAAATCTGTCTCAACTGGTTCGCCATTATAATTTCTGCAACTTTCTCTTTTTAAAATAAGTTCACTAAACATAAATATTTCTCCTAAATTTATTGTAAAATAATTATATACTAAAAAAATCATATCTTCAACAATAATTTGTTATAGACTTTTACATATTTCTTTGTTAAAATAATAGCAGGTGATTATATATGAAAAGAAATCTTTCATTGATGACGGAACTTTATGAGCTTACAATGGCAAACGGTTTTTTTGAAAATGGAAAAAGTGACGAAGTTGCTTATTTTGACATGTTTTTTAGACGTGTTCCCGATAAAGGTGGTTTTGCTGTATTTGCGGGGCTTTCACAGATTATTGAATATTTAAAAAATCTTAGCTTTTCCCAAGAAGATTTAGAATATCTTAAAACCCAGGGGCTTTCCGATGGCTTTATCGACTATCTTCGTGATTTTGAGTTTAAATGTGATGTTTGGTCCGTACCTGAGGGTACACCGATTTTTCCTAATGAACCCGTAATCAAAGTTCGTGGTCCGATTATTCAGGCTCAGCTTATTGAAACAATTCTTCTTGTATCAATGAATTACCAAAGTCTTATTGCCACAAAAGCAAACCGACTTGTCCGTGCGGCAAAGGGTACTGCGGTTGCTGAGTTTGGCACTCGTCGTTCAATCGGATTTGACTCAGCTTATTATGGCTCTCGTGCTGCTTATATCGGTGGTTGTGTTGGTACTTCCGGTGTGCTTCAGGGTAAGGATTTCAATATTCCCACAATGAACGCTATGATTCACAGCTGGGTGCAGATGTTTGACTCAGAATATGATGCGTTTTGTGAATATGCAAGACTTTATCCTGATGATTGTTCGCTTGTTATTGATACTTATGACACCCTTAAAAGCGGTGTGCCAAATGCAATCAAGGCTTTTGATGACGTGTTAAAACCAATGGGCAAGCGTCCCGCAGGAGTAAGAATTGACTCAGGGGATATTACTTATCTCTCAAAGAAAGTCAGAAAAATGCTTGATGAAGCAGGGTATCCCGATTGCAATATTATCGCTTCCAACTCCCTTGATGAATACATTATCAACGATATGATTTTGCAAGGAGCAAAGGTGGATTGCTTCGTTGTCGGCGAAAGGCTTATAAATTCGGCTTCATCACCGATTTTCAGCGGTGTTTATAAATTATCTGCGGTTGAGAAAAACGGTGACATTATCCCAAAAATCAACTTGTCGGAAAACGTGAGCAAAATCACAACCCCACACTCAAAAATGCTTTATCGTCTTTTTGACTGTAATACAGGCAAGGCAATTGCCGACGTTCTCACTTTAGAAAACGAAACTATTGACGACTCAAAGCCATACACGCTCTTTGACCCTGATTTTACGTGGAAGCGCAAAGAGGTAGAAAATTTTGTTGCAAGAAAATTACTTGTACCGATTTTTGAAAATGGCAAATGTGTTTATAAAGAACCGACACTCGATGAAATCCGTGATTATTGTTCGGAACAAATCGACAATCTTTGGGAAGAGGTTAAACGATTTGAAAATCCGCACACATATTACGTTGACCTTTCAGAAAATTTATGGAGAGTGCGTAAAAATCTTATTGAGGAATATAAAGGAGTTAAGAAATAATGAATATCTGGCACGATATTGACAGCAAGAGAATTACAAGAAAAGATTTTGAAGCCGTTATTGAAATCAGTAAGGGCAGTAAGATGAAATATGAACTTGACAAAGAAACGGGACTTTTAAAGCTTGACCGTGTGCTTCACACGTCAACTCACTATCCTGCAAACTACGGTTTTATTCCGAAAACCTTTGCCGATGATAATGACCCGCTTGACGTGCTTGTGCTTTGTTCCGAACAAATTGAAACAATGGCGCTTGTGCGTTGCTATCCCATTGGTGTAATTTCAATGGTTGACGGCGGTCATGCTGATGATAAAATTATTGCAATTCCGTTTGGCGACCCGACGTATAATGAGTATAAGGATATCAGTCAGCTTCCAAAGCATATTTTTGATGAAATGATTCATTTCTTTACTGTTTATAAAATGCTCGAAAATAAAGATACGGCTATTGACGAAGCAAAAGGCGTTCTTGCGGCAATTGATATTATTGACGAGGCAATTGAAGGCTACAAAAAGAAATTCGGATAATTAAATAAAAATCAACTTTCACACCTTATTCCACACGGAATAGGGTGTTTTTTTATTGCAATTTGTTTGGTGTGATACCGTGATAAACGCAGGGAAGGTGTTCCGAAATATGCGGAATGCATTTTTGTGCAATACACACAAATTAACGCTAAAAAATTTGTAGAAAAATGCACAAAAGAATTTTTATGTTTTCCTTGCAATTTTTAAAGTATTATTGTATAATAAAGGCATTGAGTGGGGGGATTTTGCACCCAAATTACACCAAAATGGGTAAATAGATAAAAACTAACTACGAAAGGAATGAATAAAATGGCATTTGTTAACGTGTATTATCACAATCTTGACTCTAAAAACCGTTTGTTTATTCCTGTGCGTTTCCGCGACCAGCTTGGCGAAAGATTTTACATTATGCCGGGTCCCGACGAAAGTTTATTTGTTTATCCCGAAGAAACCTTTAACGAAATCGCTGAACAATACAGAAAAACTCACCGTGACCTTGATGCCCAGACTGCTTTTTACAGCAACGTGTCCGAAGCGACTGTTGACAATCAAGGACGTGTTTCTCTCGATGCCCGTCACGTTCAACATTCAGGGCTCACGAAAGAGGTTGCCGTGATTGGTAGCGGACGAAGAGTGGTAATCAAGCCTCTTGAGAAATTCAAAATTACTGAAGTTAAAACAAGCGAGGCGATTGATTTTACAGAAGACATTGATTGGTAATAAAATATGGAATTTCAACATATTTCAGTTTTGTTTGATGAAACGATTGAGTCTCTCAATATAAAGTCTGACGGATTTTACGTTGACTGTACCTGCGGCGGTGCAGGGCATTCAAGCGCAATTCTCAAAAATATGACAAAGGGCACTTTGGTTGCTATCGACCGTGACCCTGATGCTATAAAGGTAATAACGGAACGAATTGGCGAAAACAGTCAGGTTCAGATTGTCAATGATAACTTTTTTAACGTAAAGAATATTCTTGACGGCAGAAAGGCGGATGGCATACTTGCCGATTTGGGCGTCAGTTCTTTTCAGCTTGATACTGCTGAAAGAGGTTTTTCATTTCACCACGATGCTCCTCTTGATATGAGAATGAGCAAAAGCGGTAAAAGTGCTTTTGACGTTGTGAATACATACTCGGAGCAAGAACTCGGCAATATTATATATAAGTATGGCGAAGAAAAGTTTTCAAGAAGCATTGCAAAAAACATTGTTAAAGCAAGAAGCGAAAGGCCGATTGAAACAACACTTGAATTAGCAGAGATTATTAAAGACTCAGTCCCTGCAAAATACCGTCGTGACGGACATCCTGCAAGAAAAACCTTTCAGGCAATAAGAATTGAAGTCAACGACGAGTTGTCAGGATTAAGTCAGGCAATAGAAGATATGTTTGACTGCTTAAAAATTGGCGGAAGGCTTTCAATAATAACTTTCCATTCCCTTGAGGACAGAGCAGTTAAAGACGTGTTCAAAAAATTCACTGAGGGCTGTACTTGCCCCAAGGATTTTCCGATTTGTGTATGTGGTAACACTCCATCGGGCAAAATTATCAACAAGGGTGTTTCAGCAAAGCAAAGTGAACTTCAAATGAATAACCGAAGCCGAAGCGCAAAGCTTCGCACAATCGAAAAGATAAAGTAGAAAGAAAAGGAAGAGAAGGATGGCACAGTATAACAGATACGAGTCATACAAATTTGAATATTTCGAACCAAAAACTGTGTCAACCAGTAATGCGGCGCCAAAAATCAAGCCGCAGCCTCAGAAAAGACCGCAGCTTAAGGTTTTAGAGTCGCCAAAGCCTACAAGAGCACAGCTTCAAAACGAAGCAAGACAAAGTGCGCGTCAGGCAAGAAAAATTCTTGCAATTGCTTGTGCAGTAATGCTTTTTATGGCTATGGTGATTTACAGCCGTGTTCAATTGGATGAAATCAACCGTGAAATAAGTCAGGTTGAAAGTTCAATGAAAATCGCACAGAGCGATACGGTAAGACTCACGAATGACCTTAATTCAATAATATCTATCAACAAGGTTGAGGATTATGCACTTAACGTTTTGGGTATGGTTAAGGTGCAGGATTATCAGGTCGTTTACGTTGATTTGTCAGGTGAAGACAGTGTGGTTAAGGCAAACGGAAAAACCACCGACCAGACAGTTATAAATGAGGAAACTGAATAATATATTATTTAACGAAAGCAAAGGGAGTTGAGATATCTTGACTCTCGTTTTGTGCTATATTAGGGGAAGGTTTGCCGTAAAGAAAGGAAGGCTTAAAATGAATAAAAAACCAACAAAAAATATGTCAATTCGTTCACATATTGCCTTTTTAGGCTTTTCGCTTTTCCTTTTGATTTTGATTGGTAACCTTTTCTGGTTGCAGATTGTAAAAGGTGAGGAATATCGTCTTAAAGCAGAAAGAAATCAGTTGAGTGACACTATTGTCAATGCTCATCGTGGCACAATTTATGACTCAAACATGAAAGTGATTGCTCAAAGTGCATCTGCTTGGCTTGTTTATATCAATCCTTCAAAAATTACAACTGACGAGCAGAAAAGTTTGCTCATAAATTATTTCACGGAAAATTTCGAGGTTAATGCCGAGACAATTGAGAAGAAGGTCAACAAAAGCGAAAGCGGTTACGAAAAAATCGTCGGACAAATCAGTAACGACGAAAAAACCGCGCTTCAAGCATTTATCAAAGAGCACAAAGACCAAAAACTCAATATGATTATAGGCATTGACCCTGACACGAAAAGATATTATCCTTTAGGCTCGTTTGCATCAACAGTCGTTGGATTTACAGGTTCAGGGGATACCGGCCGAGCAGGTATTGAACTTGAATATAACGACGAGCTGACAGGCGAGGCAGGTCGAATTATCACCGCAAAAAATGCTTTAGCAGGTGAAATGCCAAACGACTACGAAACAACTTATGATGCACAACAGGGTTATAGCCTTGTGCTTACAATCGACGAGGTAATTCAGTATTATCTCGAACAACAGCTTGAACAGGCAGTTGAAGAAGCAAGTGCAAAATATGCTTACGGTATTGTTATGGACGTTAAAACAGGCGCTATTCTTGCAATGACAACAAAGCCTGACTATGACCTTAACGAGCCTTATACAATCTCATCCGACAAGGTGCTTGAAGAAATCGAGCTTATTGAAGATGAAACCGAGAAATCAAATGCAAAACTTAATGCGCAGTATTCACAATGGAGAAACAGAGCGATAAGTGATGCTTATGACCCCGGTTCAGTATTCAAGGTTTTTGTTGCGGCATCTGCACTTGAAGAAGGTATCATCACAACCGATTCAACTTATAATTGCGTGGGTTCAATCAAGGTTGCCAATTATTATCAGCATTGTTTCCACAATACTGCTCACGGCACTCAGACAATCCACGAAGCGTTGCCAAACTCTTGTAATACATATTTTATTACACTTGGTCAGCGTATGGGCAAGGAAATGTTCTTTAAATATTTCGAGGCATTCGGCTTTACCGAAACTACGGGAATTGACCTTCCTGCTGAGGCAGCCCCAGTTGCAGGCCGAACATATTACGACGTGAGCCAGATGGGTATTGCCGAGCTTTCATCAGCATCCTTCGGTCAGACCTTCCAGATTACGCCGATTCAGGTAATCACCGCCGTGGCGTCACTCGGCAACAACGGAAAACTTATGACACCTTTTGTAGTGTCAAAGGTTCTTGATGAAAACGGTAATATCGTATCCGAAACAAGCCCAACCGTAAAAAGACAGGTAATTTCAGAAAAAACAGCAGACCTTATGTGTCAGCTTATGGAAGAAGTTTGCATTTCAGGTACTGCTAAAAATGCTTATGTGGCAGGTTACCACATTTCAGGCAAAACGGGTACAAGTGAAAAACTTCAGGTGCCTGGCAAAAACATAGCGTCATTCGCGGGTTTTGCACCTGCAAATGACCCACAGATTGCGGTGCTTGTTGCAATTGACGAGCCACAGGGCGCGTCAACAACAGGTGGTGGCGTTGCGGCGCCAATCGCAGGCAGAATATTTGAAAACGTTCTTGCTTATCTTAACATTGACCCACAATACAGCGACGAGGAATTGGCAAAGGCAACAGTCCACGCACCAAACCTTGTTGGTTCAAAGGCAGATAACGTAAAGACAAAAGCAAGTGGATTTACAGTGAAAATCATTGGTAACGGAGATACGGTGCTTTCACAAATTCCATCAGCAAATCAGTCAATGCCAAAGGGCGGTATTATTGTAGTTTATACCGATGAAACCTCTGACAAACAGACGGGCACGGTGCCTGACCTTACAAATATGACAATCAGCGAGGCAAACCGAGTTGCAATCAATGCAGGATTTAATATCAAGGTTGCAGGTACAACTCAAAGCGGCAGTGAGGTTGTTTCATATAAACAGAATATTCCTGCGGGAGCTACTTACGAGCAGGGCACGGTGATTACGGTTTATTTCCGTTCAAGTGTGAACGTAGCCGACTAAAATTTAACAGAGAGGTATCAATTTAATGAAACTTTCAACACTTCTTCAGGGTGTGAAAACGCTTAGCGCGTATGAGGATGTGGAAATTGAAAGGATAACGGATAAAGATAAGGATACTAAAGAAAACACATTATTTGTTTGTATCGACGGTGACCGTTATGATGGACACCGAATGGTTGAAGACGCAATAAAATCAGGGGCTGTGGCAGTTCTGACAGAACGTGATTTGCGTTGTGAAAAACAGATAATAGTTGAAAACACAAGAAAAGCATATTCGCAAATTGCATCTAATTTTTATGATAACCCTGCCAAAAAGCTGAAACTTATCGGGGTGACAGGCACAAACGGTAAAACTTCAACTGCCTTTTTCATAAAAAATATGCTGAATAATCAAGGACTTAAATGTGGATTAATCGGTACAATTGAGAATGACTTAGGTGACGCCATTTCCGAAGCCATTCTAACAACTCCCGAGCCTATGGAATTACAAAAATTATTCAGAGAAATGGTGAATAACGGTTGTGAATATTGTGTAATGGAAGTTTCGTCTCAAGCTCTTGCTCAAAAGAGAGTATATGGTCTTGAGTTTGAAATATCCATTCTGACAAATATAACGATTGACCATCTTGATTATCACGTCACGATGGAAAATTATATAAACTCAAAACTTGAACTGTTTAAAAACAGTAAAAAAGCAATCGTCAATATTGACGACTGCAACGTTAAAGGCGTAACGGACAGAATTGCTTGTCCGACAGTAACGGTATCCGCCGTTGACAATAATGCGGATTACACCGCAAAAAACGTAATCTGTAATGAAGACTACGTTCAATATGAATTGGTGGGAATGGACTGCATCGGCAGACTAAAGGTTAATTTACCTGGTGAATTTACGGTTTATAATTCCCTTTGCAGCGGGGTTACACTTCTTGAACTTGGTTTTTCAATAGACGATATATCAAAATCAGCAGAGAAAATTCAAAAGGTAAAGGGCAGAGCAGAAAAAGTACCCGTGCCAAGAGATTTTACGGTTATTATTGATTATGCTCACACCCCCGATGGATTGCAAAGCATATTGAACTGTATCAAAGGCTTTACAAGAGGTAAAATTATAACGGTTTTCGGTTGCGGCGGTGACAGAGATAAATCTAAACGCGCCGAAATGGGCAGAATAGCAGGGGAACTGTCAAGTATTGCAGTGGTCACAAGTGATAATCCGAGAAGTGAAAATCCCTTGCTTATAATAAATGATATTCTCGGCGGAATGGAAAAAACAAAATCCCGATTGGCAATCATCGAAAATCGCCGTCAGGCAATTGAATTTGCGCTCAGCAAAGCTCGAAAAGGCGACGTGGTTTTACTTGCGGGTAAAGGACACGAAACTTATCAGATAATCGGTAACGAAAAAATACGTTTTGACGAACGTGAAATAATAGCGGAATATTTCAAGGAGTAATTATGGAATTAAAACTTCAACAGATTGCAAAAGCATTAAACAATGAAATAAATTCTGAGAAAATAATAGACAGAGTTTCAATTGATAGCCGTGATGTTGATGAAAACACACTTTTCTTTGCAATAAAGGGTGACCGCTTTGATGGACACGATTTTATTGAAGATGTAGCAAAAAAAGGTGTGGGCGCAATTGTCAGCCATAAAAAAGTCAGCGTAAATGCACCCGTAATCTATGTTGAAGATACAAAGCAGGCACTTCTTGATTTGGCATCGTTTTACAGACATTCAATTGATAATTTGATTGTAATCGGTCTTACAGGCAGTGTGGGCAAAACCACAACAAAAGAAATGACTGCCTGCGTAATGGCTCAAAAATATAAAACCTTGAGAACAGAGGGTAATTTCAACAATGAAATCGGAATGCCAAGAACAATTTTTCGTCTTGACGATACCTTTGAATGTGCTGTGCTTGAAATGGGAATGGACGGCTTCGGTCAAATTTCAGACCTTACGAATTCCGCTCATCCCGATTGTGCAATAATCACCAATATCGGTGTTTCGCACATCGAAAATTTAGGCTCTCGCGACGGCATTTTGAAAGCAAAATTGGAAATGCTTGAGGGTATGAAAAAAGGCTCAACACTTTTTGTAAATGGCGATAATGATAAGCTTTCAACTGTTGAAAATAGCGATTATAATATTGTGAAATTCGGAATTGATAATAAGAATTGCGAATTTTTAGCTGAAGACATAATTGAAAAAGATTATTCAACTGATTTTGTTGCCGTCTGGAATGGCAACCGTCAGAAAGTAACAATCCCAACCGTTGGAATACATAACGTGTATGACGCACTTGTGGCATTTGCTGTGGGAATTGAATATAATATTCAGCCTGACGAAATTGCAAAAGGACTTTCTCAATATACTCCGTCAGGAATGAGACAGAGAATTAAAGATGCAAAGGGTATTACCGTTATTGAGGATTGCTACAACGCAAGTCCCGATTCGCAAAAAGCAGGACTTAACACTCTTTGCAAAATCGCAAAGGGCAGAAAAATTGCCGTGTTGGGTGATATGCTTGAGTTGGGTGACTATACTGAAACTGCCCATCGTACAGTGGGTGAATACAGTGCCCAATGTGAAATTGATGCTCTGTTTACTCTCGGAGAAAGTGCAGAGTATATTGCTGACAGTGCAAAAAAAGGCGGACTCAAAGACGTATTTGCATTTGACGATAAAACGGGACTTACTGAAGAATTAAAAAAGTATCTTCAAAAAGGTGATACGGTACTTTTCAAAGCAAGTCGCGGAATGAAATTAGAAGAAATTTTTGAAGAATTATATAAACATTGGGATGTTTAAGGAGATGTGATTATGAATATTTATGTTGCATTGGCATTTGCCGCGATTTTAAGCTTCGCAATAGCATTTTTACTTGGTTTTGTTATGATTCCTTGGCTTCGAAAGCTTAAATTTGGGCAGACTATTTTAGAGGACGGACCAATCTGGCACAAGTCAAAGCAGGGTACGCCGATTATGGGCGGTCTTATGTTCATCGTCAGCACAATTGTATCGGTAATTGTTGTGCTTGTAACTGATTATTTAATGGGCGGAAATATTTTCGACGGTCAGAGTGTTGTGACAAGCACAATGAAGGTTAAACTTGTTGCAGGTATTTTCTTGGCGTTTGGTTTTGGTATGGTAGGCTTCGCTGACGACTATATCAAGGTAGTAAAAAAACGCAATCTTGGTCTTACAATCACTCAAAAAACCGTTGCACAGTTGGTAATTATCTTCGGTTATCTTGCAACTCTTTTCATAAACGGTCTTATATATATCAAAATTCCGTTTGTGGGTGTTGTTAATCTTAGCTGGTTCTTTTGGTTCTTTGGACTTTGCGTAATTTACGGTGCAGTCAATGCAGTTAATTTCACGGACGGCATCGACGGACTTTGCGCAAGCGTAACAAGTGTTACTGCAATCGCATTCTGTATTGCGGCGCTTATGGTTAAACTTACGGGTATAAGCGTTCTTGCCGCTGCTCTTGCAGGCGGTTGTCTCGGTTACCTTATCTGGAACTATTATCCGTCAAAGGTTATGATGGGCGATACGGGCTCAATGTTCTTGGGCGGTATGGTAGGAGCCTTGGCTTATGCAATCGACTGTCCGATTATCCTTGTGCTTTTCGGTATCATCTATGTAATCGAGGCTTTGTCAGACGTGTTGCAGATTGGCTATTTCAAAGCAACTCACGGTAAGAGAATTTTCAAAATGGCTCCGATTCATCATCATTTTGAGATGTGCGGTTGGAAAGAACGCAAAATCGTTACAATATTCACTCTTGTGAATTTAATTGGCTGTGCAATCGGTCTTGCACTTTATTATTACGGAATAGTAGCATAATTAGTTTAAAAAATATTTAGAAAGGCTGGTGGAATAATGGCAACGAGAAAAAAGAAAAGCCCTTTGGCAGCATTTATGAATCAGGGCTCAATGGATATTCCCTTTTTCCTTTTGCTAATCGTAATTGTAACAGTTGGCTTGATAATGCTTTTTTCTGCCAGCTATACTTATAGCTATTATAACCGAAATGGTGACAGCACTTATATTTTCAGACGTCAGGTGATTTTCACACTTCTCGGTCTTGTGGCAATGTACGTAATCTCCCGAATACGTTACGACTATTTCAAATATTTCGCATTGATTGGTTTGGTAGTGTCACTTGGACTGTTGCTGATTGTATTGGTGCTTCCTGAATATAAACCGGGATTTAAACGATGGATTAACTTGGGCTTTACAACGTTTCAGCCGTCAGAAATTGCCAAAATTGGCTTGATTTTGATACTTGCCTTTTTGCTTGATAAGGATTATAAAAGTGTGACGGGCAAAATTCCGAGTAAGTCATCAATAGCGAATATGGTTTATGACTTTACTAAAGGCAGTCTTGTGCTTTATAAATCCTTTACTAACGTCGTGGGATATGGATTGTTGATTGTAGCCTTTGCAGGACTCGTTTATCTTGAAAACCATCTTTCAGGTACAATTTTGATGCTTGCCATCGGTATTATTATGCTTTTCTTGGGTGAAGTTAAATATAAATGGTTTGTAGTGGCAGGTGGAATAATCCTCGTTTTAGGCTTGTTGCTAATTACAAACCCAGAAATTCTTGAAAGCTATATGGGCGAAAGAATTACTGCATGGCTTGATAAGGATTATGACCCCACGGGCGCCCGCTGGCAGACAAACAACTCGCTTTACGCTATCGGCTCAGGTGGATTTTTAGGAACTGGCCTTGGACAGTCAAAACAGAAGCATCTCTATGTATCTGAGCCACAAAATGACTTTATCTTCTCAATTGTATGTGAGGAGTTAGGCTTTGTAGGTGCTTCGGTTATTATTGTTCTTTTCGCATTGTTGGTTTACAGAGGAATTTACGTTGGACTTCGTGCAAAGGACCGCTTCGGCGCGTTGCTTTGTATGGGTATCGCATTCCAGATTGGTATTCAGGTTGCTCTCAATATTGCAGTTGTCAGTGACCTTATTCCAAATACGGGTATTTCACTTCCGTTTTTCTCAGCGGGTGGTACTTCAATCTTTATTCTGTTGTGTGAAATGGGATTGCTTTTGTCAGTTTCACGAAGCGCACGAAAAAAGGGGTAAAATGAAATGAGAGTAATGTTTGTAGCAGGTGGCACGGGCGGTCACATTAACCCTGCGGTTGCAGTTGCCAAGGAAATGAAAAGACTTGACGGCGCAACGGAAGTGCTTTTCGTTGGTACGGAAGGCAGAATGGAAACAAAAATAGTTCCAAAAGCAGGCTTTGAAATTAAAACGGTAAAAATGAACGGCTTTTCAAGAAGTCTTTCAATTAAAGGTATAATCGAAAATATAAATACGGTAATTCTCACGTTAAAGGCATCGGGTGAGGCAAAGAAAATCATTAAAGAATTCGAGCCCGACGTTGTCGTGGGCTTTGGCGGATATGTAACAGGTCCAGTGCTTCGCAGTGCAGCAAATATGGGAATTAAAACTGCAATTCACGAGCAAAATGCCTTTCCGGGCGTTGCCAATAAAGCCCTTGCAAAAATCGTTGATAAGGTAATGCTTACCTCAGAAGCGGCAGAAAGATATATGACTTGCAAAAATCCTCCCGTGGTAACGGGACTTCCCGTTAGACGTGAAATTGTAAAGACCAACCGTGAGGTTGCCCGCGCAACACTTGGCATTGAAAGCGATGATATGCTCGTGCTTTCAATGGGCGGCTCATTGGGTGCAGATGCAATTAACAACGCGGTTGTGGAAATGCTCACAACACTTAAAGACGAAAAGAAAATCTGCTTTTTACACGCAACCGGTAGCTACGGCAAATGGGTGGGTGAAAAACTTACGGAAAACGGTGTTGAATTCGGAAAAGGCACTAATATCGAAATCCGTGAGTATATAGATAATATGGATATTTGTCTTCCTGCCTG
>JAZQYK010000074.1:0-8812 GCA_045633505.1 Candidatus Fimenecus sp.
CCCCCGCCCTACACTCACCATACAAAAGTAGGGTCGCTTCATGAAGCGACCGTCCAAAGTGTGCGGTTTATTTAATACGGGCGATTCGTGAATCGCCCCTACTTTCAGGGGAGCCGAGAACCGACCATATTGGTGTCATAATCATCCCGACAAATTCAAATTTGTCAAAAAAATACCGTGAGTCTATCGGCTCACGGTATTTTAAAATCTAATTATCTCAAATTGAATTATTTATGCTTTTTTGATTTTGTTAAGTTTTGCATTAAGGTCAAGAAGTTCTTCTTTATTCATCTTAAGGCCCGTCATACCAAGCATACCGATAAGACGGAGAACTGTAAATCCGCCCATCATCTGCATCATACCCTCGTTCATTTCAAAGCCGCTTTCACCTGCACTCTGTTTTGCCGCTTCAGCGATTGGTCCCATAATCTGACCGAAAAGCATTTGTCCTTCTTTCACCATAAGCAAATCGCTCATCTTTGAGTTAAGAGAGAGATAACCGTCAACCTCTGTTACGTCAAACCAGTTAAGCACAGCGCCCTTTTCTTTGAGTCTGTAATCCTCGTTGAACGTGTCAACCTTACGGATTTTACTCTGGTCGCCATATTCACCTGCAACTGCCTGAAGGTGTGTAACACTTGCTGTGTTTGGAACATCAAAGTAGAAGAAGTGATTATCACTTGTTTGTTTTCCAAGACTCTTACCATTTGCGATAAGCTCAACCTCAGGAAGATTTGAATAAACGGTAACTTTTGTAAGGTCTTCAACACGGTCAACGTAACGTTTGCCACAGATGTGAACGAATGGGTCATCTGAAAGCCATGCTTTGTAAGCATAGAAAGAGTCTTTTTTATACTTTCTGTCAAAGGTAATAAGACCCTTATGGTTTTGACCGTTTTCGCCACCTTCTGCACGAGCATCAGCACCAAAGTCAAACATATTCCAAACGTGAGTTGCCCAGATATATTTTCTCGAGAACAACTGTTTAATCAATTCTTCATGATAATATGCCTGATATTCTTCTGTGTAGTCACCCTGCTGTGGATTTGATGTGTGCCAATCAAGAGCCTCACAGCCATATTCACTCATACCAACAGGAATATTAGGGAATCTAGCGTGGAAATTATCAAACCAAGGGCCGTTCATACTTGTGTCGCCACCGTACCAACCGAAATAGTGGTTATGTGAAACAACATCAGGAATCTGAATATATGGGTCATCAAGACTGCACATTGAAACAACTGCAATAGTTGTAAGTCTTGTTTTGTCCATTTCGTGACAAAGGTCATTAAGGATTTTGTGATTTTCAAGAAGGTCATCGTCTGAACCGTTCATTGAGATTTCATTTGAAAGTCCCCAAACAACGATTGAAGGATGGTTATAGTTCTGAATTATAAGTTCCTTCATCTGTGAAATAGTGTTTTCACGGCCTGTGGGCATATGCTTTGAAATATATGGAATTTCAGCCCAGATTACCATACCGTATTCATCACAAAGGTCATAGAAATACTGGTCATGCTGATAATGTGCAAGACGGATTGTGTTTGCGCCCATTTCATAAATAAGCTCCATATCTTCCTTGTGGTGTTCAGGAAGAAGCGCATTACCAAGACCCCATCTGTCCTGATGACGAGAAACGCCGCGAAGCGGATATTCCTCACCGTTGAGAATAAAGCCTCTTTCTGCATCAATCTCAAACGTACGGCAACCAAAACGAGTTGAAACCTTATCGATTACCTTGTCACCTTCAAGAAGCTCGATTTCTGCTGTATAAAGATATGGATTCTTTCTACCATTCCAAAGCACAACATTTTTAATTTCAATTGTTTCAACTGCTTCGTCGGTTTTAAGAGTGGTTACAACGTCGCCTAATTTATCCTTAATGATATAGTTAACCATCTGTCCGGGTTTTTTGTTTGTAACGAAAGATTCAAATGTAACCTGTGCGTCAGTACCAACAACTTTAGGTGTGATTGCAATACCACGACCGCCATAATAATCAAGCTCAAAATGACTTTCACTTACTGCGATAAGGTTAACGTTTCTATAAAGACCACCATAGAATGTAAAGTCTGCCATTTGTGGATAAACTGTTTCATTTGCAGAGTTGTCAACTAAGATACCAAGTCTTGTGCCTTTTTTAAGTGCCTCAGTAATATCAACTCTCCAAGTAGAATAACCACCATCGTGAGATGCTAATTTTTCACCATTCATAAATACAGTTGCAGATGAGTTCGCACCGTTGATTTCAAGATAATATTTATCTGCAGTTGGAATTTCTTCTCTATCAATGTCCTTTACGTAACAGCAAGTGCCGCGAAAATAGTCGTTGCCACCATCCTGACCGTCAATAGCATTCCAGCAGTGAGGGACATTTACAAAATCCCAATCAGCAGGTGTAACTGCAGGAACTTCGTTAACTCCTTTACGGAATGACCATTTACGGTTTAAACTGATAATTTGTCTCATATTTTTACTCCTTTAGTAATCTTAAAAAATCAAGGCGAGGGTTATTAAACCCCCGCCCCACCATAATTTATTTAATTATTCAGCAATTTCAGCTTTTGCTGCTGCGTGTCTTACATTAAGCTCTTCTGTCATCTGCTCAAGAGTTTTCTTGTCAATGTTATAAACAAGAGTAATACCTATAAACTGAACAACTGCACTGAAGAGGTAAAGACCTGCTACAAGCCAGCACATATTCTTTGCTGTTTCAACGCTCTGACCGATTGTACCCAAATCTGAATCATAGCCTAACCAACCCATAATCAAAATAACTGCTGAAGGACCAACACCCTGTGCAAGCTTTCTGAAGAATGAATGAAGTGAATAAACTGTACCTTCTTCGCGCTTACCTGTTTTCCATTCATTGTAATCAATTGCGTCAGCCATAAGAGCCCATGATACGCAAGTGTAAACACCCATGCCAAGACCGAACAAGAGCAAGCCTGCCATATAAACAGCAAATGCCTTTTCTTTGCCAACCATCGGGAATACCATCATAATGATACCACCAATTAATGATACAATTGTACCAACAGCAGCTGCTTCTTTTTTGCCGAATTTGTTTACAATCTTCTTGATGAAAGGCATGAACAACAACATTGGTGCAAAACCAATAGCCTGAACAATACCTGAATCTTCCGGATTACCAAAATATGTAGCAAACATAATTGTATTTGCTGTTGTAGCAGACTGCATGCCAAGGAACATACCCATAGCAGCAAGTGTTGCACCAACCGCTGCACGATTCTTCATAAAGCTACCGAAAGCTACAAATACATTAAACTTTGCAGTAGGTTCATTTGTCTTAACTGAATTTTCATCAACACGGATTGTGATGAATTTAATCATAAATAAGAAAGCAAAGAAACCTAAAACGCCCATAATAAGTGCTGCCCAGAATACACGTTCACCTAACAACAGCTTAATTTCTTCACCTGTTGCTGGGCTAAGAATTACATCTCCCGCTTTGTAAGCTTCGCCTGTTAATGGGTTTGTAAGGAACTGAGCTTCTGTGAAGCCTTTTGGAATATCAATTTTATCAAGGAATGACATTCCCTCGTCATAAGTAACCTTCTGCCAGATAAGCTTTGGAAGAATAACTGTAGGAAGAATGTTACCGAACATTGAGCCGATTGAACGCCATGTTGAAAGCTGTGTACGGTCACCACTATCTTCAGTAACGAGTGAAAGCATTGAACCGTAAGGCACATTAGCGATTGTATAACAAGCATCCCATACAAGATAGCCCAATACGAACAAAATTGCTTTAACAACAACTGAAGCATTAGGGAATGGAAGGAATACTGCTGCACCAGCAACCAACAATCCGATTGCACCAATGAGAATATAAGTTTTGAACTTGCCTCTCTTATATTTTCTTCTGTCGTTATCAATCATTGTACCAATGATTGGGTCATTGATAGCATCCCAAGCCTGAACAAGTAATAACAAAATTGACAACAAGCCTGTTTCCATTGTCATATAAACAAGCCAGAAAGTCTGAACTGTACCTTTAAGCGCAAAGCTCATATTACAGCCCAAGTCACCCGCTGCATATGCCACTTTATCAAGCATACCAAACTTGCGGTAACCTTTAGCATCGAGTTTTTTCTCTTTTGCCATTTTCAATTTCCCCCTTGAAATTAAATCTTTTAGTCAAATCGGACAAAACTGCCCCTAATATTTGCTATGTTAATATTTTAACTTATAACTCCATACTTTCGTGAGTAATTTTTTTATATTTTTAGGTATTTTTTTTGTTATTATATTGATTTTTTATAAAAATTGTACGATAATAATAGAAAATACTATTAAAAATTAGCAAAATAGGTAGGTTTTTCCATGAACTTTAATGCAGAATTGAGTTTTTTCAGAAAAGCAATTGAAAATTTTCATATCGATTCTCATATTGTGAAACCCGAGGACACTTTTAATTCCAACGACAAAATCGACCGTGGACTTCGCAGTTTTTTCAATATGCAAGAGGATTATTCTGACACTTTTCTGCAGTTGTCGAAAAAATATCAAAATAATGTTCTGTATTTTCTCAATGATATTTTTGATTGTAATTACCTTATTTTAATGTTAGACGAAAAAACTCTCGAATTTCTTGTTGTTGGCCCATTTCTTGACGAAGAAATCACTCAGGAAAGAATGATGGCATCAGCAGAAAAATTTAATCTTCCACCTCAGATTTTCTCGCAGATTGAAAAATATTACGGCAACCTGCCCGTGCTTGTCAACGGCTTTCCCTTATTATCTCTTTGCAACACCTTTTGCGAGACACTCTGGAATAATCTTGACAACTTTACCCTTGAGCATATCAATTTAAATTCATCAAAAGTTATATCCGCTGATGATATTCATTATTCTGAAAAGAAAAATGAAGATTCTGTTTTCGCCATCAGCTTGCTTGAAGAAAGATATGAAACTGAAAGACGGTTTATGAAAGCAATTTCTCAGGGTATGGCTCACAAGGCAGAACAGCTCATTGGTGCTTCACCGACTTTTACTTATGAAAAGAGAGTTGCCGACCCTGTAAGAAACATTAAGAATTATAGTATAATAATGAACACCCTGCTCCGCAAGGCTGCCGAGCAAGGCGCTGTACATCCTTTTTATATTGACAGGCTTTCTTCTGAATTTGCAAGACGAATTGAAGAAGTTCGTTCATACAACGATGGTGCTGCACTTCAAAGAGAAATGATTTATAAATATTGCGGCCTTGTAAAACAACATTCAATGAAAAATTATTCCTTGCTTGTGCAAAAGGTTATCACTCTCATTGACTCGGATTTGACTGCTGATTTAAGTCTTCACAAACAAGCAGAACTACTGAATGTTAATGCGAGTTATCTGTCCTCTCTCTTTAAAAAGGAAACAGGCGTAACACTTACTGAATTCGTTTCAAAGAAGCGTATTGACCACGCAGCATTTCTTCTCACGTCAACTAATCTGCAAATTCAGACAATCGCTCAGCATTGCGGAATTTTCGATGTAAATTATTTCACCAAAACGTTCAAGAAAATCACAGGCAAAACCCCGAAAGAATATCGTGAAGGCGATAAATTCACATCATAAAACAATCAGACAAATTGGAGTTTGTCGAACATTATTAAAAAGTGCCTTAATACCCATTCTTTATGTTAAGAATGGGTATTATTTTGTCCTGTTTTAGTTGTTTTTTGCCAAATTTTGTAACAAACTGCACAAATGCCCGTAATGAAATTTGTAACGATTTTGAGTATTTTGTTCAAAAACCTCTTGAAAATAACGATTTGAAGTGTTAGAATATATCTGTATAATTATAATTGTATAATTATGAGTTGTTAAAAGTGAGGTGTAGAGATGACAGAGAAGAATTTTGAATCACAGGTTCCTCTTTATCTTTTCCATCAGGGCAACAATGCCCGTGCTTATGAGTATATGGGTGCGCACCGCGTTGACAAAGATACCGTCGTTTTCAGAGTATGGGCGCCAAACGCTTTAAGTGTCAGTGTTTGCGGTGATTTCAACAACTGGGACGACCGTGCAAACGTGGCGTTTAAAATTACCGAAGGCGGTGTATGGGAAACTGAAATTCAAGGCGTCAACGTTTATGATGCTTATAAATATTGTATAATAGCTCCCGACGGCAGAAAGCTGATGAAAAGCGACCCTTATGGCTATCATATGGAAACCCGCCCAAATAATGCTACAAAGTACTTTGAGTTGGACAATTACAAATGGACTGACGCAAAATGGGAAAAGGCTAAACGAGAAAAGGCACAATATGACAAGCCTGTAAATATTTATGAAGTGCATTTTGGCTCTTGGAAGCAGTATGAGGATGGAAATTTCTATTCATACAGAAAAATGGCTGAAGAGTTAATTCCTTATGTTAAAGAAATGGGATACACTCACATTGAGTTTATGCCCCTTACCGAATATCCTTTTGACGGCTCTTGGGGTTATCAGGTTACTGGATATTTTGCAGCAACTTCAAGATATGGCACTCCCGACGATTTAATGTATCTTGTTGATATGTGCCACAAAAACGGAATCGGCGTAATTCTCGACTGGGTACCTGCACATTTTCCTAAAGACGCTAACGGTTTAGCCGAATTCGACGGCACACCTTGTTATGAATATGCAGATATTCGCAAGGGCGAGCATCTTGAATGGGGAACAAAGGTTTTTGACTTTGGAAGAAACGAGGTTCAGTCCTTCTTGATTTCAAGTGCGATGTTCTGGCTTGACAAATTTCACATAGACGGTCTTCGCGTTGATGCTGTTGCGTCTATGCTTTATCTTAACTACGGCAGAGACGACGGCCATTGGATAGCAAACAAAAACGGCGGTGTGGAAAATCTTGAAACAGTAGATTTTCTTAATAAATTAAGTATGAACGTGTTCCGCGATTATCACGGCAGTTTACTTATCGCCGAAGAAAGCACGGCTTGGCCAATGGTGACAAAACCCGTTTATATGGGCGGTCTTGGATTTAACTATAAATGGAATATGGGTTGGATGAACGACATTCTCCGTTATTTCTCAACAGACCCTCTTTACAGAAAGGGCAATCACGGATGCATCACCTTCTCGTTCTTCTACGCTTTTTCCGAGAATTTTGTCCTGCCAATATCTCACGATGAGGTTGTTCACGGAAAATGTTCACTTATCAACAAAATGCCCGGTACATACGAAGAAAAATTTGCAGGTGTCCGTGCATTTATGGGATATATGATGGCTCACCCCGGCAAAAAACTTATGTTTATGGGCAGTGAGTTCGGTCAGTTTATCGAATGGAATTACAAGCAAGGTCTTGACTGGTTGCTTCTTCAGTATGATGCACACAGAAATTTGCATACATATTTCAAAGAGCTTAACCATTTTTATAAAGCGAATGCTCCACTTTGGCAGGTTGACCATTCCTGGGAAGGATTTTCTTGGATTTCAGCGGACGACAATGACAATTCAGTAATCGCTTTCCGCAGAATCGACGAAAAGGGCAAAGAAATAATTGCTGTTTGCAATTTCACTCCCGTTGCCCGTGATAATTATAAAATCGGAGTACCTTATAAGAGCAATTACAAGATTGTGTTTAACTCTGACGACCTGAAATATGGCGGCACGGGAAAACCTCAGCCTGAAAAAATCAAATGGCAAAAAGATGGAATGCACGGCTTCGACCAAAGTATTTCTCTTGATTTACCACCAATGTCAACAATCTATCTTCAAAAAACAAGATAGTAAAAACAATATATTAACATCCAATTAAGGAGGCAAAAATATGGCAAGAAAACAAGAATGTATTGCAATGCTTCTTGCAGGCGGTCAGGGAAGCCGTCTTGGAATTCTCACAAAGAACATTGCGAAGCCTGCCGTACCATACGGCGGTAAATACAGAATTATCGACTTCCCTCTTTCAAACTGTGTAAATTCAGGTATTTCTACCGTTGGTGTGCTTACACAGTATCAACCGCTTGAGCTTAACGATTACATAGGCAACGGTCAGGCTTGGGACTTAGACCGTGCTAATGGCGGTGTTCACATTCTCTCACCTTATCAGCAGATTAAGGGTACTGAATGGTACAAGGGCACTGCAAACGCTATTTATCAAAACATCAATTTCATCGACAGATATGACCCTGAATATGTTGTTATTCTTTCAGGTGACCATATTTATAAGATGGATTACAACAAGATGCTTGAATACCATAAGGAAAAGGATGCTGCTTGTACAATCGCAATGCTTGAAGTGCCTTGGGAAGAAGCAAGTCGTTTCGGTCTTATGATTTTAAATGACGACAATTCAATCAGCGAATTTGAAGAAAAGCCAAAAAATCCAAGAAGCAACAAGGCTTCAATGGGTGTTTACGTATTTACTTGGAGTAAGCTCCGTCAGTATCTTATTGACGACGAGGCTGACCCAGATTCAAGTAACGACTTTGGTAAAAATGTTATTCCAAAGATGCATGCTGATGGTGAAAAGATGTTTGCTTATCTTTTCGACGGTTATTGGAAGGACGTTGGTACAATCGACAGCTTGTGGGAAGCAAACCTTGACCTTCTTAATCCTAAAGTTGACCTTGATTTGTCAGACACAAGCTGGCGAATTTATGCAAAAACTCCTGTTAGCCCTCCTCATTACATTTCTGCAAACGCAAAAGTGCAGAATTCAATGATTTCAGAAGGCTCAAGAGTTTATGGCGAAGTTGATTACTCAATTCTTTTCAATGACGTTGTTATTGAAGAGGGTGCAGAGGTTAAATATTCAATTATAATGCCTGGCACAGTTGTTAAAAAAGGTGCAGTTGTTCAGTAT
>JAZQYK010000075.1:0-39732 GCA_045633505.1 Candidatus Fimenecus sp.
ATTATTCAAGTTTTATTCCGACTTTGTCGGAGTGATATTATTGCCTTTTCGGCAATAGTGTTATTGAAACCTTGCGGTTTCAGTGTTATTTTATTCGCCAAACTCGGCGTAGCCGAATACCACTATGCGAAGCATAATATAACTGCGAAGCAATATAACTCGCCAAATATATTTGGCGAATAAAACTGCGAGACTTCCTTATGAGAAGTCTCGCAATGCCTTCTTTTTTTAATCTAAAATTTTAACACCGAAGCCGTCACCTAAAGTACCGCCGTTTTTTATGTATTCAATACCGTTTTTCTGCATAACGGTATTTTGCGGTAATTTTTCAGTGCAACCGTAACTGCCTGTTTTCTTTTTGTTTTTCAAAAGTACTTTATTTTTATATCTCACGCTGTAAAGCCATCTGTATGCTGATGCAGGGTCCTCACGATGACTTATTACCTCCCATAAATCAGGAAACTTCAATATGTTACTGTTTTCAGGCATAAATTCCTTGTTAGTAGGGTACAGAAGCCAACTGTGACACATAAACTTGTTGTCAGGATAATCGGGGTAATATTTTCTGATAAACTCTTGTGCAGTCTGGAACGACTTTTCACATGCTTCATAATCAAGTTTTTCGCCGCGGCAGATATGCACGTTCCAGATTTTATCTCCCATTTTAATGCTCACACCGTTTTTATTGTAGGTGTTTGGCATATAATAGAGCATTTTTTGATACTGAAGACGACCGATTTTGAAAATGCTCATATTCATATGAAGCATTATCCAGTTAAGTTCGTTAAGACCCGTACTGTGTAAATTGTCACGGCAATCGTTGACCCAAATTTTGATGTCATTCATTGTGTCGAAGAAAATTTCATCGCTGATACCTTTTTTTGCATATCTGTCTTTAACCACGGGTAAAAATGCATATACAAGACAAAGTTTTGTAAAGTCGTCTTTTTTCAGATGAATTTCCCAATGGTTTTTATAACAGAGCTTAAGATAACGCAGGATTTTTTTCTCGTTGTCCTTAATATGTTTTTCAACAGCTTTCTGCAAATTTTCATCAGGATAAATTTTTAAAAACAATTCTTTTGAACGATTATAATCAAGCATATTTTTCTCCTTGATTTAGAGTCATTATAATTTTATGGCAAAATATTGTAATCAGATATAGATAAACCTATTTAACACTTTTTCTATGCCGTAAATGTGTTTTTTTGAGCAACAGCATTGCCGATGGAATCAATACAAGCTGGAGAATAATACCCGGAATTGCATTGACAACCGATGCGGTGAGAAGCATTTTAACGGTAATTGCTGACCCTTGAATACTCAACAGTATTGTTTGGACAACACACCACACAATTCTGCCGCAAAGCATTGAAGCGAGGAGCGATTTATAAAGTGATTTAATACAATGCCACTTGGACTTTGCAAAGATTAAACCAATGACCAAACCATAAGTTGCAAGCTCAAATGCCATACTGACAGCCGACGGAAACATAACGGGCATACCGAATAATGCAGAACGCATTAAAGGTGCTATAAAGCCGATTGTAATACCGTATTGCCAACCGCAGACAAGTCCGCAAAGCATAACGGGTATGTGCATCGGCAAAAGCATATTGCCGATTTCTTTAATTTGTCCCGTTAAAAAGGGGAGTACAAGCGCCAATGCTAAAAACATTGCAGACAGTACTAAATTTAATAGCTTATCGTTGTATTTGTTGCTCATTTTTCAAATTCCTTTGCAACACTTTTAAGTAAATTGCGGATTTCCAAGTGCTGAGGACAAGCCTTTTCACAAAGTCCGCAACCGATACAGTCAGATGCTTTTCCTTTTCCTGCGGTATGAACGTCCTCATAATAATATTTTGCATTCCAATCCTTGAATTGTTTGCGGTCATTCATACAAGCAAAAATTTCAGGAATAGGAATATTTTTAGGGCATCCGTCAACACAATAACGACAAGCAGTACAAGGAATAAGATGCTGCGCATTCATAATCTCACAAACCTTGCTGATTGCTGACATTTCAGTAGTATCAAGTGGTTTAAAATCTTTCATATAGCTTAGATTATCGTTCATTTGCGCCATATCACTCATACCTGAAAGCACCATAAAAATACCGTCAAATCCTGCGGCAAAGCGGATTGCATAACTTGCGGGCGTGCCACCTTTAAGGTCTTGGAGCACCTTTTTAGCCTCATCAGGAAGTTTTACAAGACTACCGCCCTTAACAGGCTCCATAACGATAATAGGTTTGTCGTGCTTACGGCATACTTCATAGCATTTTCTGCCCTCAACAGACTCGTCGTTATAGTCAAGATAGTTAAACTGAATTTGCACAAATTCAACGTCAGGATATTCGGTAAGTATTCTGTCAAGCACCTCTGCTTTATCGTGGAAGGAAAGTCCAACGTGACGGATTTTACCTTCTTTTTTTAACTCAAAAGCAGTTTCATAAGCACGGCAATTCTTGTATTTCTCAAAATTCGAAGCATTCTGCGCGTGCATTAAGTAAAAGTCAAAATACTCAACACCGCAAGCCTTTAACTGCTTTTCAAAAAGAGGTCTTATCTGGCTTTCTTTCTTGAAAAAACCGTCCGACAGTTTATCTGCAAGGACATAGCTTTCTCTTGGATGACGGGACGTAAGGCACTTTTTAAGTGTAGCCTCATTTCTCATTTCCATATATCCGTGCGCAGTATCAAAATAGTTAAAGCCTGCCTCTAAAAACGTGTCAATCATCTGTTTTGACTGTTCAATATCAATAAGCGGACCTTTTCTTGGCAGTCGCATACAGCCAAAACCAAAAATCTTTTTTACTTCAGGGAAATAGTTGTTCATAAGTAACTCCTTATTTTTTAGTACCCGTCACCTGATACATATTATCGTCTGATAGTTTGATATCCACGTTGAAATATGGCTCAAGCATTTCTGCTAATTCATCACATTCGGGGAGCAGACTTGAAACCCTGCTTGCCGATTTTTGATGCACCTCATCAAGCTCTTTTTTGCTCATTCCGTGAGCAACACTGATTTTGCCGCCCGATTTCAATGCTTTTGAAAGATTTTCAATAAGCACTTGTGGATTAGGAAAATGTGGGAATGCATTGTAAATCATAATAACGTCAAACTGACGGCCAAATGAAACGTTTTCAGCATCACCACAAATTACATCTGCTTGCGGGAATTTACCTTTTGCAATTTTTACCATTTCAGGAGACAAATCAACCGCAGTAATACTCTCAACATTTCTTTCAATGTAGTGGGGGAATAGTACACCTGTACCGCAAGCAACATCAAGTATGTTTGTCCCTGACTTAACCTCTGCATTATCTAAAATCCTGTTAATGATTTTAAGGTCTGCTATTGGCTCGTTATCCCAACGAGGAGCAAAATCATTGAAAAATTCTTTAATAATTTCTTTGTTCATATTTATTTCTTGTTATCTTTATATTCTTTAATAATTGCAACAATTTCTAACATAACAATTCCTATAATTGCAAAACCTATAATTGAAAGAAAAATCTTTGAAGACTCAAAACCATCTTTTATCATAATGATTGCGACTACAAGAAATACAAGTGCAATGATAATTAAAACGATTGCAAATAATCGTCTTACCCATAAAGGTATTTTTCGTTCACTTAGAGAGTCAAACAGAATATCACAAATAAACTCTATAATAAAATCCATAGTTTACTCCTTCTCAATCTCTGCAACCTTTGTGTTGATTGCCCTTATTCTATCATAAATTTCATCGCTGAATTTCTTTTCACGGTCATAGGTGTAAAGCCCATTCTGCTCTTGCTCAATATCATAAAGCTGAGTATAACAGAATCCGAACATTTTGTAGTTGCTGACAATTACGTCAGTAAGACCTACGTAACGGTCGGCAAATTCTTCGGGAGTTTTAACGTCTTCACCATAACCCCAAGACTTAATCGACTCGTCGCTGACCCATTTAATGCCACCGTATTCGCTGATAAATACAGGCTGACCTTTATATTCCTGCCTACCCTTATTTTCAACAAGTACGTGCTGATAAAGATAATTTTCAGTCATAAAACGGTCATAGTTTTTCTTGAAAAACTCCACGTCATAGCTGTAATCGTGCAAGTCAAAAATATCAGTTTTAACGTGGAAATTACCGCTTGTATCAATGCAAGGACGAGTTGAGTCAACTGCCTTTGTGTAGTCATAAACCGTTGAAAGCAACGGGTCATATTGCGGTCTGCCCTTGTAATTCCAGGTTTCGTTAAACGGACACCAACCGATAATTGACGGGTGGTTAAAGTCCCGTTCAATCGCTTCTTTCCATTCATTTAAGAACACGTCAACACTTTTTGCGTTGGAATAATCAAGTCCCCAGTTAGCATATTCACCCCAAACGATATAACCCATTTTATCGCAGAAATAAAGGAAACGAGGGTCAAATACTTTCTGATGAAGTCTTGCACCGTTAAATCCTAAATCCATTGATATTTTAATGTCAGTTATTAAATCCTCATCACTTGGCGCTGTGTAAATACCTTTTTTGTAGAAGCCTTGGTCAAGTACTAAACGCTGGAAAACGCTCTTTTCGTTGATTAAGAACTTGAACCCGTCAAGTCGCACATTACGAAGACCGAAATATGAGTAAACCTTGTCCTCACCGAAAGAAATGTGAAGGTCATAAAGACGACCGTTGCCGACTTCCCAAAGGTGAATTTCGTCTAATTTAATCTGCATAACTGCGTTGTCAGATGCATCTGTAAATTCAGTTTTACCAACACTCTTGCCATCATAAAATGCTTCACAAGTAAGATTAGCAATGCCTTTAAGATTAAAGTTGATTGTAACAAGACCGTTTTTGTGGTCAGGATAAACCTTGAAATTTTCTATATAATTTTCAGGCACGTATTCAAGATAAACTGACTGCCATATACCTGTTGTACGAGTGTAGTCACAAGCGTGACTCTTTTTCCATTCGCTTTGTTTACCGCGAATTACGAACGGATTTTTAACGTCATCCTCGCAAAGCACGAAAATCTCATTGTCACCGTCAATACAGAGGTCGGTAATATCAAAGCGAAATGAGGTGTAACCGCCTTTGTGCCTACCTGCACACTTGCCGTTTACAAGCACAGTCGTTAAATGGTCAGCAGCACCAAAGCATAAAAATACACGGTTTCCGTCCTTTTTTACGTGGACGGTTTTCTTGTACCACACCATATTGATGAAGTCCTTGTATCCGATACCCGAAAGTTCACTTTCAACGCAGAAGGGTACGTTGATTTTATGTGTAAAGTCATTTTTATTTCTTATTTCAACGGCTCTTTTTTCATCAGTTGAAAACTTAAAGCCTAATTTCGCTTTTTGAAAGCCGAAATCCCATTCACCGTTAAGAATTTCAACGTTGTTTCTCTCGAATTGGGGATTAGGATGCTTTGAAACTGCAAAATCCATATATTTCACCTCAATCAGTTATGACAATTACCACCACAACCGTGGTCACCACAAGTGTGACCTTCTTCGTGCTCGTGGTCGTGATGGTCACATTTAGCATCAGGGTTATATTCTAACTTTCCGACAAGAAGTGAAATAACAGCACTATTGCAATCTCCCTTAACACCGCCATACCACTTAATTCCTGCTTCACTGAGCGCATTCTGTGCACCACCGCCAATACCACCGCAAATAACTGTGTCAACACCGTTTTCCTTTAAGAAGGTCGCCAATGCGCCGTGACCCTTACCGTCGGTATTCACAATACTCATACCTACAATATCATCGTTTTCTACTTCATAAATTTTAAACTGCTCAGTATGTCCAAAATGCTGAAATACCTGCTCATTTTCATAAGTTACTGCAATTTTCATAATATTACCTCTATTCACAAATCACAGTTAAAATGCTGTTTCCTTTAACTGTGAATTTGTCATTATATTCACCGCTGTAAACGGTTTTTAATTTGTATTCTTGAGTGCTCTCAATTGCTTCCGCCTTGGCAAAATCACCCTCAAGGGTAATTTCTTTATCTTCGCCTTCATTGACAATAACCGTAACGGTTTTGTTGTCAGGAGTTAAGAAGGAAAACACATTAAAGTCGTTGCTTTCATCAGGGAAAAATCCGTTATCAAGTGCAGTTGAATTTACTGGTATGTATTTTGAAAAGTGTGCAAATCCGTAATAACGCTCTGCGATATACCAATCTTCATAATTATTAGTTGCAGTAAGAGTTGCATCAGAATAATCAAAACCGTCTTCTTTAATAGAAAACTGATTTATTGCAACCCAACTCGTCCAGCTTTCTGCCCCTGCAAAGATTAAATCCTGACCGATAATTCGCGCAGTAATAAGCGCACCCTTAAAATTCTTCGTGTGACTTTTGTTAGGCAGCTCGCACCATTCACTCATATCAAATCTTAATTCGGGATGGGGGACAACCAACTGATTTTTAAAATCAACACGGATTTGAGGATTATCGTCATCGTGATATGAATGATATGCAAATATTGGCATAACGCTCATAATAAGCTCGTCTTTTGTAAGCAAATCAAGATATTCAGGGGTTAATCCCATCATCTCGCCGCTTTCAGGGCCGTAGAGCTTTACGTCCATATTGCGTTTGATGATTTCCTCTGCAAAAATGTGCATAACTTCAATCATTTCTTCAGGCTCATAGTGACAACCCTCTTGCCATACGTAAGAGCCGCCCCATTTCCATTGAGGCTCGTTTATGGGACTGACGTATTTAACGGGAAATCCCTCGTCAATCAGCCTTTGTGTTGCAGTTAAGAAATAATCAGCAAATTTTCTGTAATTAGCCTTCGGAAGATTGCAGGTGTGCATCATAAGACTGCCCGATGCCTGACCCGTTGAAGTCTGAGACCAGTGCGGTGAATTTGCAAAAACGATAAGAGTATCAATATTGCCTTTGTCAAGGCATTTTCTCATAACGTCCTTTGCGGTCTTGTCAAGAGAGTAATCCCAATAACCCTCTTCTTTTTCACGGTCAAAAACATACATGCTTTCTGTGCGTCGCCAAGGGTTTTGAACACGATAGTTGTCCATATCCGTGCCGCCGCCGATATTGTAACGGTAAATATTCAGTTTAAGTCCCGTATCGCCGTATAAAAGCTCAGCAATTTCGTCCTGAATTTTTTCATCTTTACAATAGTGACTCCACCAACAAGCCGAAGTGCCGAAGCCTTTTAAGGTTTGCAGTTTTTTGACATTCTTAAAACCTATTTTCATATACATAATCCCCACATAACGTAAGGCGAGTACATTTCCCCCTGCACCCGCCTTAAAGTTTAGTTATAATATAAATTGTCGTTTTTCTTATAAGGCTCAAACGTAGCGTTTGTGCCGATTTTTCTAAGTGTTTCTTTGTCTGTATCAGAAAGCACAACCGTCGCGTGAACGTCACAACCCTTCAAGCCTTTGATTGCGTCAAGGGCTTGCTTTGCGAGAGGGTTCATAGTTGCACAAATTGAAAGAGCGATAAGAATTTCATCAGGATGAAGACTTGTATCTCTTTCGTGCATTTTGATTTTGAGTTCTTTAATAGGTTCAAAAACAGTAGGTGAAATAAGCAAAATTTCATCATCAATATCAGAAAGAGCCTTTAATGCATTAAGTAACATCGCTGAAGCAGAGCTTAAAAGAGGGGAGGCCTTACCCGTGATAATTCTGCCGTCGTGAAGCTCGATTGCAGTAACGGGTGCGTCCGTAGTTTCTGAAATTTCAAGTGCCTTTGAAACAACGGGACGGTCGTCGTTCGTAATGTTCAATTGCTTCATAATAAGCTCAATTTTGTAAAGCTCACTAGAAACCTTTTTATTGTTCTTTTGCTGAACGCGGTAATTACAATGACGACGAAGGATTTCCTTTTTAGACGCCATTAAAACAACGTCATCGTCAATAATACAGTTACCTGCCATATTAACACCCATATCAGTAGGTGATTTATAAGGCGACTCGCCGTAAATTTCTTCAAATATTGTGTTAAGCACAGGGAAATTCTCAACGTCACGGTTATAGTTGACGGTAGTTTCGCCGTAAGCTTCAAGGTGGAACGGGTCAATCATATTAACGTCGTTAAGGTCGGCAGTAGCCGCTTCATAAGCAAGGTTTACAGGGTGCTTGAGAGGTAAATTCCAGATTGGGAACGTCTCAAATTTAGCATATCCTGCTTTGATACCTCTTTTATGCTCGTGATAAAGCTGTGAAAGGCAAACTGCCATTTTACCACTGCCTGGACCGGGCGCAGTAATGACGATAAGCGAATGACTCGATTCAATATAATCGTTTTTGCCGTAACCCTCGTCACTTACAATCAACTGAACGTCAAGAGGATAGTTCTCAATAGGATAATGACGATAAACGTTTATTCCGAGATTTTGAAGTTTTTGCTCAAATGCAATAACTGACGGTAATGCCGTGTATTGAGTCAACACAACACCGCCAACGTAAAGGCCGAAGCCGTGATAAATGTCAATAAGACGAAGCACGTCAAGGTCATAGGTAATACCGAGGTCACTGCGGATTTTATTCTTTTCAATGTCTTTTGCACAAATTGCAATAATGATTTCGGCATCATCCTTGAGTTGTAAAAGCATTTTCATTTTACTGTCAGGCTTAAAACCCGGAAGTACTCTTGCAGCGTGGTAATCGTCAAAGATTTTGCCACCGAATTCAAGATAAAGTTTTCCGCCGAATTTGCTTATTCTTTCTTTGATATGCTCGGATTGCATACGAAGATATTTATCATTGTCAAAACCTAATTTACGCATTTTTGTCACCTGCATTTTGTTCTGTTTCGTTAATTTTTTCTGTAATAATTTCTTTGTTTGCTTCTGTATCCTGATTTTCTGAAGCATTCTCTTTGCTTTCTTCAGTTTGTTTGCTGTTCTTGTTTTTAAGTCGGTTAATCACCAACGCATAGATTGCTGAAGCGGTAGGAACACCGAGCAACACACCGAGAATACCGCCCAAATTACCGCCGATTACAACGGCAATAAAAACGAGAATACCTGGAAGTCCAACTGATTTGCCCATAATTTTCGGATAAATGAAATTGTTGTCAATTGCCTGAAGAATCAGCACGAAAATAAGGAAAAGAAGTGCCTTGATTGGACTTTCCATAAAGATTATAAGACAGCCGATTACTTCGCCAACAATAGGGCCGATAACGGGTACAAGTGCTGAAATACCAATGATTACTGAAACAACCGCAGCATAAGGGAAGCCGAAAATGAGCATTCCGATAAAAGTGAGCGTTGCAAGTATCATTGCATCAGTAAATTGCCCCGTGATAAAACTTGCAAATGAATTTGATGCAATATTGCAAATTTCGTGTATTTTAGCATTGACCTTTTCAGAAAATACCGCTGAAAGAATACGGTTTGTCATTTTAACAATTCCTTCTTTTTCAGCAAGTACGTAAATTGCAATAATAAAGCCCAGAACAAGATTTGAAACACCGGAAACCAATGAGGAAGTAACACCCATTGTAGTGTTAAGAATATCACTCGTGCTTTCAACGGTGAAGAAATTCTGTACCATTGAATAAATATCGTTAATATCAAATTTTGGGTTATGAAGCATTTCCGTGTTAATCTCAAGTCCAAAGCGAAGAACGAGTGAGTCAACCCATTCAACGAGCGTTTGATAATAAACGGGAATTTTTTCAATTAAGAGTAAAATAGTGTCTTTAAGCTGTGGCAGGATAATGAACAGTAAAAGCACAAAAAAACCGAAAGTCAGAAGCAGTGTTGACACAAGACTTGCCGGACGCAAAAGTTTTCTCACAGAGGGCTTTTTGCTTTTTTTCAAAAATGCAAAAACACGTCTGTCAAGAACACTCATAAGGATATTAAGCATAAAAGCCAATGAAAGACCAATAATCACTGGTGCAAAAATGCTCATAACACCTTCTAAAAAAATTGCAACAGATGTCAAATTTTGAGATACGGTAAAGAGAACTATTGCAAAAGTAATGATACCGAGTAATTGTTTAATATTCTTTTTAGACAAATTCATTTTTTCACCTGCTTGTCCTATCATACTAAATAAATATTATAAATGATTTTGCTTTTTATTTCAATAGTTTTCCGCAATTCATCGACGGAATAATTCATAAAAAAAGAAGCCAAATTTTGTATATTTTTCCAATAAAATCTGAAAGAAAAACAACTTGCATTTAGTTTCCCCCGTCTTATGCAAAATGTGTCCGTATTTTACTTGCTTTTATGAATTTTTGAGAGTCAATTTATATTTCTTTCTAAAAAAGTTTATAAATTATAAAAATTAATGTTTCATTTATTATGTGTTTCTGTTAAAATATATTCATACTCAAAAAGGTTAGGGGATTTTGGTATGACGTTTGAAATAAATGGAAGTCAATTTGTGAAAGACGGCAAAGAAATAAAATTGATTTCGGGTGCCGTGCATTATTTTAGAAATATGCCTGATACTTGGCGTGATATTTTCAAAAAACTTCGTGCAATAGGTTGTAACTGCGTTGAAACGTATTGTGCTTGGAATATGCACGAAAAACAGCCTGACGTTTATGATTTCGAGAACAATCTTGATATTGCGAAATTTTTGAAAATTGCACAGGAAGAAGGGCTGATGGCTATTGTCCGTCCAGGTCCATATATCTGTTCAGAATGGGAATTCGGCGGACTTCCTTGGTGGATTCAAGCGGATGAAAATATGGAAATCCGTTGCAGTAACAAGGCTTATATTGAACGCTTTGACAAATATCTCGACAAACTTTTTGATGAGGTAAGACCGCTTCTCTGCACCAACGGCGGACCCGTTATTATGATGCAATGCGAAAATGAATACGGCTACTACGGTGACGACAAAAAATATCTTGAATATCTTCGCGACGGTTATGTAAAACGCGGTATTGACGTTCCGCTTTTCACATCTGACGGCACATCAAAAGAAAATCTTCTTGACGGCAGTATTGACGGTTGCTTCACAACTCTTAATTTCGGTAGCCGTGTTGAAGAAAATTTCAAAGCACACGACGAATTGTTCCCTGATGCGCCGAAAATGTGTATGGAAATGTGGAACGGCTGGTTTGACGCGTGGGGTGAAGACCGTCACCACACCACGTCTGCTGAGGATTATGCAAAGGTCGTTGACGATATGCTCAACAAGGGCAGTCTTAATATGTATATGTTCATCGGCGGCACTAACTTCGGCTTTACAAGCGGTGCAAATCATTATGAAACTTTTGCGCCGGACGTAACCAGCTATGATTATGACGCAATGCTTACTGAATGTGGTGACGTAACGCCAAAATATCACGCAGTAAGAGAAGTAATCAAGAAATACGTGGATGGCGAATTACCTGAAATTCCGGCTAACCGTGAGAAAAAGGCTTACGGAGAAGTAAAACTTACACAAGTTGCAGGACTTTTTGACAATCTAGAAAACCTTGCAGAGAAAAAGCACAACGACGTGCCGCTTTGTATGGAAAAAAACGGTCAAGGCTACGGCTATATAGCCTATTCAACAATACTTAACCGTGATTATATTGATACTACACTTTCCTTTGAAAGCCTTGGTGACCGTGCACAAATTTACATAAACCGTGACCTTGTGGGTATCGTTTATATTAACGACGAAAAACTTGAGCTTAAAATCAACGCTGAAAAAGGTGACCGATTAACAATTCTTTGTGAAAATATGGGCAGAGCAAACTTTGGTTCAAAAATGATGCGCAAAAAAGGTATTGCAGGTCGCTGTTTGCTTAATAAAACAATTCATTTCGATTGGGACGTCTATTGCCTTGAAATGAATAATCTTCATAAGGTTGTTTATTCGGATAAAACTCCCGTCGAAAAATCTGTATTTTATAAAGGCACGTTCACAATTGACGAAGCAAAGGATACGTTCCTCAAACTTGATAATTTTACTAAAGGATTTGTCACGATTAACGGATTTAATCTTGGAAGATATTGGGAAATCGGTCCTCAGGTAACGCTGTATCTTCCTGCATCACTTCTTAACGTTGGTGAAAATGAGCTGATAGTATTTGAAAGTGACGGAATAAAAGGTGAACCGACAGTAGAATTCGTTGATACACCAATACTTGATAAAAACTTATAAAAAATCACCCTTAAGGTAAATCCTTAAGGGTGTAATTTTTTTTTGGGGGGATATTATAAAATATCGTCAAATAATTTAAAGTTTTCTTTTGTAGCGGTAAGCTCACCGTTCTGAATTTTCTTAATAATCTCAACGATTCTGTCGTTGATTGGCGTAGCTACTCCAAACTTTTTACCAAAATCACAAACAACACCGTTGATTGCATCAACTTCGCAAGGTTTACCTTTTTTCAAATCCTGTAACATTGAAGGCTCAATATCTCTGTGCTTCTTTAATGCAATAGGGAGTAAGAAACAACCAAATGCTCTTTTTAATGCACCTTTCCAATAGAAAAGTGAAACAATGTCTTTGCCCTGAACGGGAGCAAACTCAACGCCCGAAGCGTGACCAACGTCAATAATTTCTTTCATACAACGGATTGCAACCTTCTGACCTGCTTTGTCTTCAGTAACGTCACCGAAAACACCGCCGACAACTGTGCCGAGACCGGAGAACGTTGAATTGATAAGAAGCTTTGACCAACGTGCACCCATAAGATTTTCTTCTTCGTGAACCGGGCACATCATTTCGAGTAATTCCTTTACCATATTGAATTGCTCGTCGGTAATACCGTCCATTTTGCCCATGTGGAATGAAAGTGAATCCTTGTCACTTGTAAGCTCACAAACACCTGGTTCAACTAAAGCTGCGCCCCATTCAACTGCACAACCCATAGTGTGCTCTGTACCAACAATTTCTGCAATCAATGGCTCAGGAATACCATTCTGAAGTGTAACAATAACACCGTTTTCAGTGAGATAATCTTTAAGCATTGTTACAACTTCTTGGTTGAACAACTGCTTTGTAAGAAGAACAATAACATCGTATTTGCCTTCCATCTGGTCAGGTGTAATTGCCTTCACGGGAACAAGCATATCAACTGTACCTATAATTTTAGCGCCCTTTGTGTTAAGTGCCTCAACGTGAGCCTTGTTTCTGTTGATAAGGTCAACCTCGCCACCGTTTTTAGTAATAAATGCACCAAGTACAGTACCAAGTGACCCCGCACCGTAAATCGCATATCTTGCCATAATGAAACCCCATTTCAAGTTGTGAATTTTTTATCAAAGTAATTATATACTCATTAAACTTAAATTTCAATAGAATAAGTGAAATTATAGTTTGTCGAATAGAATGCAAAGCGCAAAGTGCAAAATGCAAAGTGTCGGAACTGCGTTGCGATTATATTACCCTCCCTCGTTGAGGGAGGTGGCAAAATCGAAGATTTTGACGGAGGGAGTTTTACAATTACACATATTACTCCCCCAGTCTGCTTCGCAGACAGCCCCCTCAAAGATGGGGCGTAATACACAAGCAAATTAGCTCGACAAACTCAAATTTATCAAAATAAAAATGGTGGGAGTTTATTCCCACCATAAACTTAATATATTATATTTCCGCTTCAAATATCCCAATACACTCTCTACCCGTCAGATTATTCGATACGTTTCGTGCATTGAAATAAAGTCTCAATTTATTTTCGTGATAGGTAAGGCAACAAGCGTAAACGTATTGTGCCATCCAATCGCTTTCACCTTGTTTTTGAGGTACTAAAAACGGCTTCACAAACTCAAAATTTACACCGTCTTGGGATTTTAAAAGCATAATCGCCGAATGGCTTATTCCGTCTTTTTCAAACAAACCGTTTTGAAGTCCGATATAGCAGTCAGCCAATTTATACACCTTCAAACAGCCGGAACAAAGGTTCAAATATTCAACGTTTTTATCAGGACTGATTATTGGCTTTTCCCTTGAAATATAGCCGTTTGAGACGTTTTTACTTTCTGCAAAGCTTATGTGTGTCGGCTCACAAAAACCGCAATCCTCAATGAAAGTCTGTCCGCAGGAATAGTACATTCTGTATCCGTTTTCAACACTTAACAAAAACGGATTTGAAATTGCAAATCCTTTGTTGTATTCTTCAAAATTACGGGTTTTGCCAACAACCAAATACGGCTTTGACCAGTTCATTAAATCAGTTGACTCAACACAATAAATTTCCGATTTCCATTTAGCACCTACTAGACTTAAAAGGTTGAAAATTACAGGCCGTGTTCTTTCATAGAAAAGATAGTATTTTCCGTCAATGCGGTTTATATTCGGCCGCATTGCACGGTTGACGATTTTTGCTTTCTTTTCAAAATTTATACCGTCAGCGCTTTCATATCTGTAAACACCGAAAAACGTGTGGCAAAACAAATGCCATTTTCCGTCGTGAGAAACGTCGGGAGTCAATACGCTTGGGTCAGCAACGACAAAGCTGTTAAAGGGATTCTTGATTATAGGATTACCCTCAAAAAGTTTGAAATCAGCATTGTTAAGTTGCTCAAATGTAAGATTATTCATAATCATATTCCTTGTTTGTAACAATAAATGTCATTCTTTCCTGAATACTTGCACCACCGTGGTCCGTGCCGATTCCACCGTGGTCGGAAGTTATAATAATAAGCCAGTCTTCAGTTTCATAGGTTTCTCTTTGCTTGATTGCATCAATTGTTTCGAGACCGTATTGGTCAGCAGTCTTGAATGCTTCTTTGTATCGCGGATTGTTAAAGGTGAAGCCGTAGCCGTGACCTGCCGAATCGGTCGGCTCATAAATTACAAAAACAAAATCAGCACAATCATCCTTTTTGATTTCGTTTAACGTGAATTCGTGAGATGCCTCGTCATTTTTGCATCTGTTGAATGAAACGTTAAGATTATTCTGCTCACAATAGTCTTTTTCAAGGAGATACGTAGCGTTGTTTCTGTCAAAATGCCCCTTCCATTTTGTAATAAAAGTGGAGCTGTCAATAGTTTTGTCTTCCACTAAAGAGGTGAGTAACGTCTTGTATTCCATTGACTTTGTAATATCGTTTGCAGTAACTCCGTGCTCGTCAGCCCAGACACCTGTAAGAATTGAGCACCAACCGGGAGCAGTAGATGTGTCTTGAGTGTTTTCGGCAGGATAGTTGACTCCACCGCAGTATGAAAGATTTATAGACGCACCGTCGTGAAGTAAAGCAGAAATTCCGCTTTTTTCGTCTCGCATTTCCGTAAGAATATCCGCACGGCAACCGTCATAACCGATAATGATTGCCTTTTTCTCCGTTTTACCGTCAGCAAGAGGGGAGTCAAAGTGATTTTTTACAATGTTATAAAGTTCAGTTTGTGGAATAGCAGTTTCAATAGTATTTTCATATCCTACTAAATCAATGTATTGTCTGTATAATTCTTCAGTATCATTTGAATCTTTTGCATATTCAAGTTTTGGAATTGAAATAGCAGCTGCAATAATCCCACCAACTAAAATAAGAGCCAAAGCAATAATTAAAATCTTCTTTTTCATAAAATCAACTCCTTTGGAATTATAATATCACAAAATATTACTAAAAACAATCCTTTTAAATCAGCAATTCTTACACAAAATGGACTTTCAATTCCTCAAATAAGTAGATTGACAGGAAAGCTATTATATTGTGCAAAGAAGTTAATTATTGACATTAAAACAAGTTTTTGATATATTAAAATTAAAGTTAGATTATATTTTGGAGGGGATTTTATTCCAATCAAGGAACCGTCCCCTGATTGTGTGTTCTCTTATTGTGAGAATAATCCAGTGAATTATGTGGATTATAGCGGAAAAGTTGTAGCACACGCTACATCGGCTATAATTGGTGCAATAATATCTGTTTTAACCGATATATTGGCACAAGGACTTACATATTGGCTTACACATAAATTTAAATTCAGAGGCTTTAAAATAGATGTTTGGAGTGCTGTTTGGTCTGGTATTCAAGGTTTAGCAACCGGTGCTTTAATGGTATCAAAATTAAAGAGAACTGGTGTAGTTATTGTGAGTGCAATTATTGGACTTGTTGATGGTATTGTAAATTCTATAATCAAAAAATCTTTTCAATTATATTATACTTTGATAAGCGTAGTGACTAATGTGGTTGCTGCAATTATTGGTGGTGCAGGTGTAGGTTCTAAGTATTTTAAAAGAAGTTATCCAAAAGGCGGAGCATATTTTTACGATGGTATGCGCATCTCCTCTACGGCTTTATTATTAAGAAGACCAGAAGTTATAAAAGATTTTTCCAAGGCACTTGTAAAGTATCTTCAAGGGAGTTTAGTATCTCTTTTATCAAAAATCGTTACGAGGTGGTTATATGCTTAATGAAACTTTTGCTGAAGTGTTTAATGAAAATAAAATACCTTGTGTTACCGTATGTGTTTTATTTGTTTACTTTTTAAACGGTAGTATTGCAAAAAATATTGGTCACAGTGAATTTAACCCAAGTAATCATATGATAAATCTTTCGACCGAACTTTCTTTGATATTCTTTTTTTCTAGGAAATATAATCGATTTAATATATGGTTACTAGTATCCCAAACATGTTTATTTTTGATATCCATGTTATTCATTATTGATATTATTTTCTTAGACCTAAAAGGTGAATATTATTTTTATCTTATTATGGGTGCGTTTTGGTTAAATATAATTATAATGGCAATAGATTTAATATTTTTCGATAGATAAGACAATCGCAAAGCACACAGGAAAAGACAGGAGACGGTTAGCGTGAAAACCTAATGGTTAACCGAAAAGAACACAGAGGGACGGTTCTTTTGTGTCCGATAAATCCAACAACTAAAACTTAATAATTCAACAAAACAGGACGAGGTTTCCACACCCCGCCCTGTTTTTATTTATAACGAAAAAAGAAGACCTTGCATTTTCACATGCAAGGTCTTAATTATGTTTTTGCCAATTTCATCTGCCACAGGCAGCGCTCTCGTTGATTATTCCCACTCAATAGTGCCGATTGGCTTTGGAGTAAGGTCATAGAGCACACGGTTGATACCGTCAACCTCATGTGTGATTCTGTCAGTAATCTTATGAAGCACTGCATAAGGGATTTCCTCGATTGTAGCACTCATAGCGTCCTTTGTGTTAACCGCACGGATGATTGCAGGCCAGCCTTCATAACGGCTTTCATCCTTAACACCAACGCTTTTAACGTCAGGCACAGCGATGAAATACTGCCAAACCTTTTCAGCAAGACCGCAGTTATCAAATTCCTCACGAAGAATTGCATCTGCTTCGCGGAGTGCGTGAAGTCTGTCACGTGTAATTGCACCAAGGCAACGAACACCAAGACCGGGACCCGGGAATGGCTGACGATAAACCATAGCGTGTGGAAGACCGAGAGCCTCACCAACTACACGAACTTCATCTTTAAAGAGAAGTTTGATTGGTTCAACAAGCTGGAAGTTAAGGTCTTCAGGAAGTCCGCCAACGTTGTGATGGGATTTAACAGCCTTTTTGCCTTCAGCCTGTTTAAAACTTTCAAGAATGTCAGGATAAATCGTACCTTGAGCTAAATATTCAACGCCTTCAAGTTTTCTTGCTTCGTCAGCAAAAACGTTTATAAATTCAGCACCGATAATCTTTCTTTTGCTTTCAGGGTCACTGACACCTGCAAGAAGGTCAAGGAAACGGTCGGTAGCATCAACGTAAATAAGGTTAGCATCAAGTTCTTTGCCGAAAACCTCAACAACGTTTTCACTTTCATTTTTTCTCATAAGACCGTGGTTAACGTGAACACAAACTAATTGTTTGCCGATAGCCTTGATAAGAAGAGCAGCAACAACTGATGAGTCAACACCGCCTGAAAGAGCAAGAAGAACTTTTTTGTCGCCAACCTGCTCACGAACAAGTTTAACCTGTTCTTCAATAAAAGCATCAGCTAACGCTTTGGTGGTAATTCTTTCCATTGATTCGGGTCTAACATTACAATCCATTTTGAATTCCTCCATTTATGTGAAATTAGTCTGTATAGTTATCAAAATATCCCTGAACGAGAATTATTGGAGTACCCTTGTCACCTGAACCGCTGGTCAAGTCACAAAGTGAACCGATAAGGTCAGTAAGCTGACGAGGAGTCGTACCCTGAGAAGCCATATTACCAACAAGGTTATCTTTCTTGGCTTTAATGCTGTTTGAAATTGCTTCTTTGAGTTCAGCGCCTGAAAGACCTTTGAAATCATTGTCTGCAAGATACTTGAGTTTTAATTCGTTTGGAGTACCGATAAGACCTGCGGTGTGAGCAGGGGATACAACAGGGTCGGCAAGTTCCCAGATTTTACCCTGTGGGTCTTTAAAAGCACCGTCGCCGTAAACCATAACTTCAATATGCTTGCCGGTTCTCTTTAAAAACTCTGCCTGAATATCTTCAACGAGTCCCTGACAATCTCTTGGGAAAAGTTTAATTGTATCTTCAGTTGACTTGTTTGAACCTAAAAGGCCGTACTTTTCATTGTAACCGCCGCCGTTAACTGATGACGTAAGGATATCGTCCATACCGCAAACAACCTTTGCACCGGCGGCTTTGAGGATTCTCTTTGTACGTGCTCTTGTGTGAATATCGCAAGTGAGGACGCAATCTGTATAATCAAGAATTGTCTTTGCCTGATTTGCAAATATGATTTCAACCTCAGCACCTGCATCACGGATGATTCCTGCATAGTAATCAACATAGTCAACGCCTGTAAATTCGTGCTTGTTTTCACCGAAAAGTTCTCTGTACTTCTCAAGTGAAAGAACGTCTGAATATGGATTAATACCGGCTTCATCAAGTTTGTCTAAAGAAACAAGTGAATTACCAACTTCGTCGCTTGGATAGCTGAGCATAAGAACAACCTTCTTAGCGCCCATTGCGATACCGCGAAGACAAATTGCAAAACGGTTTCTGGACAAGATTGGGAAAATGACACCGATTGTACCACCGCCAAGTTTTGCTTTAACGTCAGCGGCAATATTTTCAACTGATGCATAGTTGCCTTGAGCACGAGCAACGATTGATTCAGTGAGAGAAACAACGTCTCTGTCACGCATTTCAAAGCCTTCACTCTCTGCAGCTTCAAGTACACTTGTCACAGTGATGTCAACAAGGTTATCACCCTGTCTGATGATAGGACAACGGATGCCTCTTGAAACTGTACCTACTTTTCTTTCCATAATATATCTCTCCAATATAAAAGATTTTCAAAAACGGTATTTTTAGTATGCCTTAGATTTGACGGAAATTGCCAAAATTCCGCACATTAAAAAATTACGGAATTATTATATAACAAAATCAAGTGTAAAGTCAACGAAAACTGTGGTAAGAACAAAACAAAATTTAGCCGAAATTTCACCTGAAATTTTGTGCAATTTTTCGTCTGAATTTCCATAAATTTGATAAGCTTTTCAATTGACTTTTATATAGTATAAGAGTATAATACTATGGAACATACTCTATTATGAGCAGTTATGCCCATTAACCGAAAAGAAGGTAATAATATGCCAATGACATTGATGTATATAACAAACAATCCTCAAATTGCTGAAATTGCTCAAAGAGCAGGTGTTGACAGAATTTGGATTGATATGGAAAGCCTTGATAAAGAGCTTCGTCAGGGTGGAATGGATACAGTTCAGTCAAGTCATTCGATTGAGGATATAAAGAAAATTCGTCCAATTGTAACCGATGCTCAGCTTCAGGTCAGAATCAATCATATTCACGAAAACTCGAAAGAAGAAATTGAAAATACCATTGAAGCGGGTGCGGACGTTATTATGCTCCCTTATTTCAAAACTCGGCAGGAGGTTGAAAAATTTGTGGAGTATGTTGACGGCAGAGTAACGACGATTGCCCTCGTCGAAACGAAAGAGGCTTTTGAGAATATAGACGATATTCTTGAAGTGGAAGGTATTGATGAAGTTCATATCGGTCTTAATGATTTGCATTTAGCTTATGGCCAGAATTTTATGTTTGAGCTTTTAGTTGACGGTAAAGTACATAGCCTTGCTGAAAAATTAAGAAATAAGGGTATAAAATTCGGCTTCGGCGGAATTGCCCGTGTAGGACACGGAACCTTACCTGCTGAACATATTATTACCGAGCATTATGCTTTAGGTTCACAAATGGCGATTTTGTCACGCGGCTTCTGTGATGCCAACAGAGTTGAAAATCCAAAAGATATTGAAGATATTTTTATTAAGGGTGTTCAGGATATTCGTGACAAAGAAAAAGAAGTTGCAAATTATTCTGCTGAACAATATGCAGAAAATCACAGAATAGTTGAAGAAAAGGTTAACGAAATTGTTGAACAGATAAAGCAAAAGAAAGAAGCAAACAAAATAACAAACGAAAAAATCTGGCTTGCAACCCCTACGATGCACGGTGAAGAAATTCAGTTTGTGCAAGAAGCCTTTGATAAAAACTGGGTAGCTCCATTGGGCTTTAACGTTGACGGATTTGAAAATGAAATGTCAGAATATCTCGGAGTGGGATATGCCGCAGCACTTAACGCAGGCACGGCGGCGTTGCACCTTGCAATTAAACTTGCAGGTGTGAAGCAGGGTGACGTTGTGCTTTGCTCTGACCTGACTTTTGCCGCAACAGTTAATCCTGTTTCTTATGAAAAGGGTGTACAGGTGTTTATTGACAGCGAACGCGACACTTGGAATATGGACCCGAAGGCACTTGAAATTGCACTTGAAAAATATAAGGGTAGAGTAAAGGCTGTAATTTGCGCTTATCTTTATGGTACACCTGCAAAGATTGATGAAATCAAAGCGCTTTGCGACGAATACGGCGTTGTGTTTATAGAAGATGCCGCGGAATCTCTTTCTGCTACGTATAAGGGTAAACAAACAGGTACTTTCGGCAAATACAACGCAATCAGCTTTAACGGTAACAAGATTATCACCACTTCAGGCGGAGGAATGCTTTTATCAGATGATGAAGAAGCAATCAAAAAAGCTCGCTTCTGGGCAACTCAGGCAAGAGATGCTGCCCCTTGGTATCAGCACAGTGAAATCGGCTACAATTACAGAATGAGTAATATTGTGGCAGGTATAGGTCGCGGTCAGCTTCTTCACCTTGAAGAACATAAGGCTCTTAAAAAGGCAATTTATGAAAAATATAAAGAGGGACTTAAAGATTGTCCTATTGAAATGAATCCGTATATGGAAGATACCGACCCTAATTTCTGGCTCAGTTGTCTGACAATCAATCCTGATGCTATGGACAAGACTGACCCTGAAAAACTTCGTCTTGAGCTTGAAAAGTATAACATTGAGTCAAGACCTATCTGGAAACCAATGCATATGCAACCTGTTTATGCTGAAAATGATTTTGTAACAGCAGGTGATAACGTTGGTGAGGATATTTTTGCAAGAGGTCTTTGTCTCCCATCCGACATTAAAATGACAGAAGAACAACAGCAAAAGGTAATTGACATAATCAAAAGTTGTTTTTAATTAAATTATAAGGAAGAATGAAATGTATCAATACATAAAAAGAGTGTTGGATTTTACAGCTTCACTTTGCGGCCTAATCGTACTTTCGCCAATACTTATTGTAATTTGCATATTGGTTAGAACAAAACTGGGCAGTCCGATACTTTTTAAGCAGGAAAGACCGGGCAGAATAGATAAAAAAACAGGTGAAGAAAAAATCTTCACACTTTACAAATTCAGAACGATGACTGACGAGCGTGATGAAAACGGCGAACTTTTGCCTGACGAAATCCGTCTTACTAAGTTTGGAAAGTTTTTGAGAAGCACAAGCCTTGATGAGCTGCCTGAATTTCTTAATATCATAAAAGGCGATATGAGTTTTATCGGACCCCGTCCGTTACTCGTGAAATATCTGCCGCTTTATTCAGCGCATCAGCGCCGTCGCCATTTGGTAAGACCGGGACTTTCAGGTTGGGCTCAGGTAAATGGCAGAAATACTGTGTCTTGGGAAGAAAAATTCAATCTCGACGTTGAATATGTAGAAAAATGTTCGCTTCTGCTTGATACAAAGATTTTCTTTATGACTATTATGTCAGTATTAAAGCGCGAGGGTATCAGCAGTGAAACAAGCGCTACAATGGAAGCCTTTACCGGTAACCATAAATAAAGGTGAAGATTATGAATAAAAAAGTAGTTATAATCGGTGCGGGCGGTCACGGCAGAGTTGTGGCTGACACAGTTGAAATCTGTGGCGATACGGTTCTAGGCTTTCTTGATGATAGTGACCATAGTGGCGATAATGTAAATGTAATAGGTAAAACAGCTGATGCTTCCAAATATTGCGACGGTGAAACCTATTTATTTGTTGCAATTGGCAACTGTGCAATCCGTGAGAAAATAATGAACAGTTTGTCGGACGCAAAGTGGTACACAGCAATTCATCCGTCAGCGGTTATTTCTCCATCAGCAAGTATCGGTGAAGGCACTTGTGTAATGCCAAATGCAGTTGTAAATAATAGCGCAAAAGTTGGAAAAGGCGTTATTATAAATACTTGTGCATCCGTTGACCACGATGATGTAATCGGTGACTTTGTTCATATTGCTTGCGGAGCACATCTTGCAGGTACAGTGACAGTTGGCAAAGGCTGTTGGATTGGCATTGGTGCTGCAATCAGCAACAATATTTCAATTTGCGAAGACCTTATGATTGGCGCCGGTGCAGTAGTAGTAAAAGATATAACAGAAAAAGGAACTTATATTGGAGTTCCTGCAAAAAAGATTAAATAAAGGTTGTAAGTAATGAAAAAGATATGCTTTATAACAACTGTTTCGTTAACACTTAAAAGTTTTGTTGTTGAAACAGCAAAATATTTGCATAACAATTGTGGTTATGACGTAACTCTCATCTGTGATAATGATGAAGAGTTTGCGTGCAGTTTGCCTGAATATATACATTATATACCTGTTCCAATGTCAAGGGGCATTGATTTGTCAGGCTTTGCATCTGTTTTGAAGTTTTATAAAGTGTTCAGAAAAGAAAAATTTGATTTAATTCAATATTCAACCCCTAATGCTGCTTGTTATGCAAGTATCGCATCATTTTTTGCAAGAGTACCAATAAGACTTTATGCACAATGGGGAATCCGTTACATAGGTCTTAGCGGTACAGGCAGAAAAATATTCAAACTGATTGAAAAGGTCGTATGCACACTTTCAACTCATATCCGTTCAGTAAGTCCTATGAACTTGCAGTTTGCAGTAAATGAAGGTCTTTATCCAAAATTCAAGGCAAAGGTTATCGGTAATGGCGGAACAATCGGCGTTGATATGTCAGCTTATGACATTGATAAAAAAGCGGAATGGAGAAATGAAATCCGCAATAAATGCAATATAAATGATAATGACTTTATATTTGGCTTTGCTGGTCGAGTTTCTGCTGACAAGGGCTGTACAGAATTATTGACAGCATTTAAAAATATTGCAGGGAATAATAAAAATGCAAAATTACTTGTAGTAGGACCGCTTGAAGATAATTGTGGTGTACCACAGAAGCTTATTGACTGGGCAAAAACTTCCGAAAATGTAGTTTTAATAGGCAAAATCGACAATAAGGATATGAAACAGTATTATTCTGCAATGGATATCCTTGTTCATCCAACTTATCGTGAGGGCTTTGGAATGGTAATTCAGGAAGCAGGAGCTTTATCTGTACCCGTAATTACAACTAAAATTCCAGGTGCATCTGAAGTTATGGCTGATGGAGTTTCTTGTATCCTTGTTGAGCCTAGAAATACGGACGAGCTTCAGATGGCTATGGCTGATTTGCTTAATAATACAGAAAAGGCAAAAAAGCTGGGCGATGGTGCTTATAATCGCACAAAAGCACTTTATGACCGACCAATAATGCTCGAAAATCAGAGAAAAGAATATACAAGACTTTTAAAAGGTGAAAAGGATTTTATGAAACTTGTTCTTTCAGATAAAATTATCACTAATTATGATTACCCAGAAGATATAACAGTGAAAACTGTTTCTTATAAAGAGCTTGATAGCTACAATAATAATGAAAAGGTTGTTGCAATCGCAGGTTCAAGGGCTATGGCGATTAAATGTGCAGATATGAATTTGCCTTCCCTTAAACTTTTTCAACTCACAAGTGCTGGCTTTGATGGTGTACCACTTGAAAAATTTGCAGAAAAGGATGTAATGGTAGCAAACGCAGGTACTGTTTACTCAGCACCAATCGCAGAAACAGTAGTTTTCGGCATTTTACAGATAGCGAAAAAGCTTCGTAAAAATCCAAATAATCGAAATTTCAAAATTTATCGTCATTATAATCAAATCACAGAATTAAGTGGCAAAAAAGTTTTGATTATGGGTGCAGGTAATATCGGTACTGCCGTTGCTGACAGACTTTCAGGTTTTGATATGGAAATTCACGGTTATGACCCATACTGTGCTAATAAACCACAGTACACCAAACTGCTTCGTAATCGTGAAGAACTTAAAAATAACTTAGCAAATTACGATTATATTGTTTCAACTCTTCCTGATAATGATGAAACAAAGGGAAGCATTAACAAAGAATTGTTTGACTGTATGAAAAAGTCAGCGGTTATTATAAATGTTGGCAGAAAAGCGGTTTTCGATGAAAACGATTTTTATATGGCACTCAAATTAAAGAAAATCGGCGGTGCGGTACTTGATATGTTTGAAAAAGTACCAAACCCAATTACTAATAAATTCCGCAGACTTAAAAATGTTGTTGTGCTTCCAGGGGTGTCTGCAATATCCCGTGAAGTAAACGATAGACTTAAAGACCATATGTACAAAAATATTATTGCTTCTCTTAAGATGGAAGCAGTTTCCAATGTAATAAATGGAGTGAAATAAATGTTTTTTAGCGTAGTTGTACCTATTTATAATGTAGAAAAATATCTTCGTGAGTGTGTTGACAGTATTTTGTCACAGACCTTTGAGGATTTTGAACTTATACTCGTTAACGATGGCAGTAAGGACTCAAGCGGTGCAATCTGTGATGAATATGCCGAAAAAGACAGCAGAGTAAAGGTTATACATAAAGAAAATGGTGGACAATCTACTGCAAGAAATATTGGTATAAAGGAATCAAACGGTCAATATGCAATTTTCATTGATAGTGATGATATGTTCTGTGATAGCCATTTCTTTGAAGATTTGAAGAATAAAATAGCTGATAATACAGACATTGTTGTTTTCCGTTACTGCAAATATTATGAAAACGGCAGAACAGACGACTGCGGAATAAACCTTGCTGACCTTGATAGTAGCAATAAAGCAGACTTTCTTCGTGAACTTGTCCGTCGTGATGCTTTTTTCTGCTCTTGCTGGTCAAAATGTACTCGTATGAGTATTCTCAAGGATAACAACATTGAATTTGATACAAGTCTTTCTTGTGAAGATATGGATTGGTATTATAATGTTGTGTCAAAAGCAGAAAACTTTGAGGTGATTGATAAACCTTATGTTTATTACCGTCAGCGTGAAAATTCAGTAACATCTTCTTTTAAAAAGAAAAGTATTACTGATTATATATATACAATTGATAAGTGGAGTAATGAATTCAAGAAACTTGAAGATGAAAGCGAAAGAAAAGTGATGCTTTCTTCACTTGCAAAGCTTTATTGTAATTTGCTTATTTCATATTCAAGACATACAAAAGAGTTGAAGGATTGTAAAAAAGATATTTTTTCATTCAAATGGCTCTTGTCATATAATCTTAACCCGAGAACAAATATAATAAGCAAATTTGCAAAATTCTTTGGATTGGGAATTACTTGTACACTACTTAAAATTCTTGAAAAGGTAAGGTGAGCCACTTGGAATATCCAAAAGTGCTTGTTGTGGGTATCAACCCTTGGATTGATAACACAGGAATAAATACACTAATCAATTTCTTTGATGGATGGGATAAAAATTCAATAGCTCACATTTATACAAGAGCAAAGCTTCCAAATACTCATATATGTGATAAGTTTTTCAGAATTTCAGAGCCTAAGGTTATGAAAAGCGTAATAAAACGCAACATCAAAACAGGTGATGTAGTTACAAATACGCCTGAAACTGAAACAGAGTCAGCACAGGAAAATCAGATTTATGGTAAAAAGCATAGTGAGTTTATGACTCTTGCCCGTGAATTTGTCTGGCTTTTGGGTAAATGGAGAACAAAAGAACTTGATAAATTCCTTGACGATTTCCAGGCGGATGTGCTTTTCTTCCCAGTGTATTCAACTGTTTATATGAACAGATTGCAGAATTACATTAGAAAACGCACAAAAAAGCCTGTTGTGCTTTATGTTTCAGACGATAACTATTCATATAAATCAATAGCAAAAACACCAATCTCGTTCTTTTCAAGATTTTGGATACGTATTCACGAAAAGAAACTTTTCAAGAATGCATCAAAAATTATGGTAATCGCACCTAAGCAGAAAGAGGAGTATGATCAACTCTTTAATACTGACAGCGTGATTATGACAAAGGGAATTGATTTCTCACAAATTCCTTATGAAGAAAAACCACTTAATAAACCGATTAAAATGGTATATACAGGTAAACTTATAATCGGTAGATGGCTCTCTCTTGCAAAAATTGCAGAAGCCTTGGCTGATATAAATAAGGACGAAACAAAGTTAGAACTTGATATTTATACAACCGACACATTAACCGCTGAACAAGAAAAAAACCTTAACCGTAACGGATGTGCAGTTAAAGGTGCGTTAAAGCTTGATGAGGTACAAAAAGTACAAAAGAATGCTGATGTTTTAGTTTTCGTTGAAAGCCTTGAAGATAAGTTTAAATATACGGCAAGACTTTCCTTTTCAACAAAAATAACAGACTACCTTAAAAATGGTAAATGTATTTTTGCAATAGGGGACAAGGATATTGCACCTATCGACTATTTTAATCGTTACGATTCTGCAATAACCGCAACAAGCTACGACGAAATCGGCAAAAAACTTCAGACTCTTGTTGAAAAGCCAACGCTTATTTCAGAATACAGCAAAAAAGCTTATGAATGTGGTAAAGAGCATCACAATATTGAACTTATGAACAAAACACTCATTGATACTATAATCAGCGCAAAAGGAGAAAACTGATGAGCCAGTCTATCACTAGAAAAAATTATTGGTCATTGGACGTTGCAAAGTTTTTCTGTGCAATACTTATAATTTCGGCACACTTTGCTTCAGAGTGGGGTAAATTTCCAACACTCATTGACTATACTTTCTCAATTTATGTAATTGCAGTTCCATTTTTCTTTTGTTGTAGTGGTTTTTTGTTTTTTAAAAAACTCAATGCATTACCAACAAAAGAAGATAAAAGAAACTATCTTATTTCTTACGAAAAAAGACTTTGGATAATGTATGGCCTTTGGTCTTTGGTGTACTTTACTTCCGTACTATATGATTGGATTGTTATTGATAAAGACTTTGGATTGAACAGAATACTTAATTTTGTTCACCGAACAATAGTTTATAGCACATATTCAACAATCTGGTTCTTGCCTGCACTGGCAATCGGTGTTGCCATTACTTATTGTTTAGTAACTAAGTTTAACAAAAAACAAATATTTGCACTTTCAACAGTTCTTTACATATTTGGTATGCTGGGTTATACTTACTATTTCTTAATTGAAGGCACTGTTGTGGCTGATTTCTATGGCTTATACTATGATGTGTTTGTTACAACAAGAAATGGTCTTTTCAATGCTGTTCCATTTTTGTATATGGGCTATCTGATTTCAGTCAAAGATGAAATTATGCCGTCAGTAAAAGGCTTTTTCAAACACGCCATACCTGCTGGAATTTCACTTGTTTTATTGATTGTAGAGGCGTTTGTTCTTAAATTGAAATTTGATGTGACGGGAATGGATGTGGGTATATTCATTGTACCATTCACTTATTTCTTTATTATGACAGTATTGCATATCGAACTAAAAGAATGTAAATTGTGGTTGTGGTGTAGAAGATTAAGTTTGTTAATCTTTGTATCTCAAAGATTGTTTTTAACTTTGTTACCTTTGTTTTTTCCAAGCTTCTTTGCAACAATTTACGCTAACAGTTATATAGGATTAGTTATGGTGATTGCTTTGACAATATTCTTCTCGATAGGATTATATTATTTGAGTAAAAAAGTTACATTTCTGAAATATATGATGTAATGGTTGGCATGTCGAAATTTTTTTAATAAAACTAGGAGAAGAACAATACGGATGGTTATAAATAAACCATTTTATTTGTAGTTGGGTAATATGTTTCTTTCAATAATTATACCTGTGTACAATTTGCAGGAATATATGATGATTGTTAAAAATTTTAGGCCAACATTTTAAAGATTATGAAATTAACTGTGCAAATGAGGATTTAAAGGATAATTCAGCAGAAATATTAGACAAGTATGCAAAAGAATATCCTCAATTAATCAAAGTCGTTCACAAGGAAAATGGCGGAGTGAGTAGTGCCAGAATTATAGGCTTTGTAAATGCAACTGGTAAATGGATACGGTTTGTTGACGGTGTCGATTATATCGCTAAGAATTGCGTTAGGGTATTTGCAGAAAGCCTTAAAGACGAAGACGATTTTATTCTGTTTGACCTTGATAAAGGTGATGAGAGTAGCAATCTTCCATAACTGAAGAAAGAAGATTTGTGCTCTTCCAAAATCGATTATTTGACATGTTGAAGAAATGCTTTGAAAACAAATATATATATCTACTTATTTATAAAACATTCTGCAAATGATAAGTTATAGAAAAAAAGTTTTTTACAATTTGGAAAGGGGAGTGAGAATGTGAAAATAATGCAAATTAATTCTGTTTATGGAGTTGGAAGTACAGGTGTAATAGTTGAAGATTTGCACAAGCTGTCTTTTTCAAACGGTATAGACTCTTATGTTTCATATTCCACTACCAATAAAAATCCTGCCGAAATTCCAAATGGGTATAAAATCGGAGGGACGTTTGGGAAAAAGATACATGCAGTATTATCAAAATTAGAAGGTAAACAGGCTTATTTTTCAAGATTTTCCACGATGAGATTGATAAAGCAGATTGTTAAAGTCAATCCGGACGTTGTTCATTTGCACAATCTTCACAGCAACTACGTTCATCTTAATATGTTGCTTAACTTCCTTGCAAAGAAAGAAATATCAACGATTATTACTTTACACGATTGTTGGTTTTATACAGGCGGTTGCTTTCATTATACGTCAGACAAGTGCTTTAAGTGGCTTGAAAAATGTGAGGATTGTCCTAAGAGATATTTGGGTACACCTGCATATTTGAGAGATGCTTCTTCAGAAATTCTTGCTGACCGCAAGAAATATTTTAGTAAGTTCAACAATCTTACAATAGTAGGCGTTTCTGATTGGATTGCAGATGAAGCGAGAAAATCACATTTGAAAAAACACGAGATATGTACGATACATAATGGTCTTGATAAGGAATGGTTTGTGAACACACCGTCAGATTTTCGTGAAAAATATAATTTGCAGGACAAATTTTTAATTTTAGCTGTGGCAGTAAAGTGGACGGATCCGCACAACAAAGAATTTGTATCAGACGTTTTAGAAAAGCTACCCGAAGATTGTGTGGTAGTAATGATAGGCTGCAAAGATGAAATTAAAGACAGTTGGCCTTCAAACGTATTGCCTTTAAGTTATATAAAAGACCGTGACGAATTGCGAAAGATATATTCAGCTTGTGATGTGTTTGCAAACTGTACTCAAGGTGATTCTATGTCTTTGATAAACGTTGAAGTTCAGTCTTGCGGAACACCGATTGTAACCTTCAGAAATACGGGTGCGCAAGAGACTGTGGACAATAAGTGTAGTTTTTCAGTTGAAACAGGTAACGAAAAGGCTTTTTTAGAGACTATTCTTAAAGTAAAAGAAATAGGAAAAGAAAATCTTTCAGAAAGTTGCAGGAAATGGGTCGTTGGTCATTTTGACCGTGACAATAATTATCAGAAATATATACAGCTTTATCGAGATATTTATAATAATTCAAAGGAGGACAAAAGATGAAGGTTTTATGGATTGTAAATATGCTTTTACCTGATGCAGCGGGACATCTTGGTGTAAAAACAGGTGCGAGTGGAACTTGGATGATAAATTTATCAAATGAAATTGCAGAATCACAGGAAATTGAACTTGCAATTGCTTGTGTTTATGGAAACGAGTTCAAAGATTTTACTGTGAATAATATTCGTTATTTTTGTATTCCTGGTAACGGGAGAACAATGCTCTTTTATAATAAAGATTTGATAAAATATTGGGATATGATTGAAGAACGATTTTGTCCGGATATAGTTCATTTTCACGGAACAGAATATTCTCACGGCATATCATACTTAAGAAAATATAAAGACAAGAAAAAAGTTCTCACTATTCAAGGTATAATTGAGAAGACATCTAAACATCAGTGGGGAGGATTACCACTGTCAGTTGTGTTAAGATATAGAACATTAAGAGAAAGTCTTCGATTGACAGGAATGATTGAGAGAAAATTTCTTGCACGTAGAAATGTAAAATATGAAACTGAAATAATCAAGAATGTTGAATATGTAACGGGCAGAACGGATTGGGATAAATTTTATATGCATTCAATAAATCCGGATGCAAAATATTTCAGATGCAATTATGATTTGCGTGAAGAGTTTTATAATGTACCCAAATGGGATATAAACAATATTAATCGTAATGTGATAAATGCATCTTCATCAGCAAGAGTTCCAATGAAGGGCGGACATATTGTTCTTGAAGCATTAAATCTTGTTCGTGATGAAATTCCTAATGTAAAAGCAGTGTTTATGGTTGCAAAGCATGACGATAAAGGTCAGATTGTTCCGACTAGCGGATACACAAAATATATTTCTGATTTAGTAAAAAAATATCATCTTGAAAATAATGTTGAATTCATAAGTGCACAGGATGGTAATGGTGTTATTGATTTAATGACGAAATCACATATAACTATTGCACCATCTGCAATTGAGAATGCATCAGCAACACTCAGGGAAGCAATGCATTTAGGAGCACCTTGTATTGCAGCATTCCGTGGTGGAATGGTAAGATTAGTCGATGATGAGCAAAATGGATTTTTATATGACTATCCTGAATACGAGTATCTTGCAGGAAGAATTATTCAGTTGCTCAAAGACGATGAATTGGCTTGTAGGTTTTCCCGCAATGCTGCCGAAAAAGCTTCTGTTTGGCACGATAAAGAGAAAAATAAGAATGACTACATTCAGATGTATAAAGAAATTTATAACAGTTAAGTAAGGAAGAATGAAATGATTTGGTATTTGCTTTTAGCAATATTTCCCGTGGTGATGGCACCTGTTGTCAATACCTTTTATAAATCTTCAATCAATACTAACGACAAAGCAAAGAAAACTTTTTTGATTTTATGCGGTTTTTCATTGTTTTTGATGTTGGCGTTGAGAAGTAGATTTGTAGGTAGTGATGACCCTTCGAATTATTATAACAACTGGGCGGATATGCGCTATTTCCCCATTGAAAACATAAAGAATTATATTAATAACAGTGAAATGGAAATAGGGTATTTATATACCGTTGGCATTCTGTCTAAGATTTTTCCAAACCCTCAATTCTTGTTTGTATTAACAGGGTTATTTATTACGGTATCAGTTTGCTATTTCATTTATAAAAACTCAAAGGACCCAACTGTAAGCTTAGTTATGTTTATTACTTTGAGTTTGTGTACGTTTATGATGCAGGCAATACGTCAGGCGATAGCTATGTGTATATGCTTATATGCTATTGAGTTTTGCAAAAAGAGAAAATTTTTAAAGTTTTTGATTTTGGTTTTACTAGCTATGTCATTCCATACAAGTGCAATTGTTTTTATACCAATATATTTCCTTTATGGTATCAACTTGAATCATGTATCATTTATAGTTTCTTTTCTAGCTGGTTTTGTTTTATTGATTTTTTCTCCTCAAATAATAAACTTTGCTAATGAGTGGTATGGCAGTGAATACTACGCAGTTGTTGATAGTGGAGGATTTGTTGCTCTTGCGATTTACATAGTGATAATTGTATTAGCACTATTGTACCAAGAACAGATAAAAGATAGAAAACTATTTGATTTTATTTTCTTTGTAACTTTCTTGGGCGCAACAATTTATTCAATGAGATATGTTGGTGGCTTAATAGCAGGTAGAACAAGTAACTACTATATGTTTGGCCAGATTATACTGTTGCCTAATATTATAAATTCTATGGATAAGAAAACTGCTGCAATAATAAAGTCAGTGACAATTATATTGTGCGTTTTATTGTTTGCTTATAGGTTGAAAGATTCAAACTTAATTCCATTTGAATTTTTCTGGGAATAAACATTTATATTTTGATTTATGAAAGGAAATGACTTTATGAAAATTGCAGTTGCAGGAACAGGGTATGTTGGTTTATCGTTAGCCGTTTTACTTGCTCAGCAAAATGATGTTGTTGCGTTGGATATCATACCTGAAAAAGTTGACTTGATAAACAATAAAAAGTCTCCAATTATTGACAAAGAAATAGAAGAATTTTTTGCTGAAAAAGAGTTGAATTTGTTTGCAACAACTGATAGTGAAATAGCATATCAGAATGCAGAGTTTGTTATTATTTCGACTCCTACCAACTATGATGTAGAAAAAAGCTTTTTTGATACATCCTCTGTTGAAGCTGTGATTGAACGAGTTCTTGAAGTCAATCCTAATGCTTTTATGGTGATAAAATCAACGGTTCCTGTTGGATACACGAAATCTGTAAGTGAAAAATATGGCTGTAAAAACATTATGTTCTCTCCTGAATTTTTAAGAGAAGGACGAGCTTTATATGACAATCTTAACCCGAGCCGTATTATTGCAGGTACAGTAGATAATTCTATTGAGTCTAAAAAAGCAGCCGAAATGTTTACAAAACTTCTTGCAGATAATGCAGAAAAAGAAGATGTACCAGTTTTGATTATGAATTCAACTGAAGCGGAAGCAGTAAAACTTTTTGCAAATACTTATCTTGCCTTAAGAGTTGCTTATTTTAATGAACTTGATACATATTCTGAAATTCGTGGATTAGATACAAAATCTATTATTGAGGGTGTTGGTTTAGACCCAAGAATTGGCTCTCATTATAATAATCCATCCTTTGGCTATGGCGGTTACTGTCTTCCTAAAGATACTAAACAGTTACTTGCTAATTTTAATGATGTTCCCAACAATATAGTTAAAGCAATTGTTGATGCAAACAGAACACGTAAGGATTTTATTGCCGAACGCATCCTTGAACAAAAGCCGGAAGTGGTGGGCGTCTATCGTCTTACAATGAAGTCTGGCAGTGACAATTTCCGCCAATCAGCCATTCAAGGTGTTATGAAACGCATCAAAGCAAAGGGTATTGAAGTGGTAGTTTATGAACCTGCATTAAAAGAAGAAAAATTCTTTAATAGTCTTGTAATTACAGATTTGGAAGAATTTAAGCGCATCAGTGATGTTATTATTGCAAATCGCTATAGTGAAGAAATTGATGATGTTTTAGATAAAGTTTATACAAGAGATTTATATTTCAGAGATTAAGGTGAGAAAATGGAAAAATGGAAAATTGATATCCCAGTCTTTATGATTTTTTTTAATAGACCGGATTCATTGAAGAAAGTTTTTGAGGCTGTAAGACAAGCAAAGCCATCTAAATTATTTCTTGCGTGTGATGGCCCTCGTGCAGGCAGAAACGATGAGGAAAACATTGAAAAGTGTAAAGAAATTGTTTCAAACATTGATTGGGAATGTGAGGTTCATCAAAATTATTCAGATGTTAATTTGGGATGTGGAATGCGTATGTATTCGGGTCTTAATTGGACATTTGAACATGTTGACAGAGCTATTGTTCTTGAAGATGACTGTGTTCCTCATCAGGACTTTTTCCCGTTTTGCCAAGAATTACTTGAAAAATATAAAGATGATGAAAGAATTGGTTCTGTGTGCGGAATGAATCATTTGGGAATATATGATAAAGCACCAGCAGATTATTTCTTTGGTCAAAACTGTTGTTGGGGTTGGGCAACTTGGAAAAACCGTTGGGAAGCCGTTGATTTTCAAATGGATTTTCTTGATGACCCCTATTATGTGGATTGTGTAGTAAATCTTTTCCCATATCGTGCTGGTTCATGGGAAACAGGCAGAAGTCGTCGAGAAAAACTTCGCAGAGGTGAAAGACTTACTGCGTGGACATATCAGCACGGAATGGCTTTAGCTCTTAATAATCGCATAAGTATTATCCCTAAAAAGAACCTTGTAACTAATATCGGATTAACGGAAGATAGCACTCACGCTGTTAACAGCAAGAAAAAGATGTGCAAAAAAATAGCTCAATATTTTGATATTCCTGGTTATAGTTATGAGTTTCCATTAAACCATCCTAAATATATTGTTGAAGACAGAATGTATTATGAGGCAGTTAGAGAGAAGTTTGAATTAAAGCTTATTGATAAGATTGAAGATAAAGCACGTCGTGCAATTTATGCAGAAAAAGGCGAGCTTAAAAAGATGATTAAGAAATTTATAAAGAAATAAAAGAGGTAAACGATTGAACAGTTCAAAGCAAATTAAAATAGGTGCTTTGCTATCATACTTTACGATAGCTTTCAATATTGTTGCAGGTCTTATCTATACTCCTTGGATGATTTCACAGATAGGACAGAGCAACTATGGTCTTTATACACTTGCGACATCTCTTATCACAATGTTTGTAATGGATTTTGGTATGAGTGCGGCAGTAACTCGCTTTGTGTCAAAATATAAGGCCGCTGGCGAACAAGAAACCATTAATAATTTCTTGGGAATAGTGTACAAACTCTATTTATCCATAGATGCAGTAATTTTAACGGCACTTGTAATTGTGTACTTTTTTATAGAGAAAATATACACACAGTTATTACCAGAAGAAATTGAAATATTCAAAGTACTTTATATAATTGTAGGATTATTTAGTGTAGTTTCTTTCCCGTTTACCAATCTTAAAGGTATCTTGACTGCTCATGAGCAGTTTATACCATTAAAGTTGTGTGACCTGTTTAATAAAAGCTTTATAATTATAGCCGTTGTTATTTCGTTAATATTGGGTTATGGAATTTATGCTTTGGTTCTCGTCAATGCAATAGCAGGACTTTTAACAATTGCACTTAAGTTAATCATTATAAAGAAAAAAACTGCAACTAAAGTTAATTTTAAGTTTTTTGATAAGGTGATGCTAAAGGAAATATTTGGGTTTTCTATGTGGACCACAATTGGTAGCCTTGCTCAAAGGTTAATTTTTAATATCACCCCATCAATTATTGCAGTAGTATCGGTAACAGGTTCTGTTGGAGTAGCAGTTTTTGGCTTGGGTTCCACAATTGAAGGCTATGTTTATATGGTTGCAACTGCAATTAACGGAATGTTTATGGCAAGAATTTCCAAAATGATTCACGATGGACGAAAAGACAAAGAACTTTTGCCATTGATGATTAGAATTGGAAGGCTTCAGTGCATGATAGTAGGTTTATTAATTGTAGGCTTTGTATCACTTGGCGAATCATTCATTGTTCACATTTGGAATAAGCCTGATTTTGCAGAAAGTTATCTTTGCGCAGTGTTTTTAATAATTCCAAGCTTTTTCTATTTGCCGATGGAAATTGCACACACAACTCTTATTGTAGAAAACAAAGTGAAGTTACAAGCTTATGTTTTTGTTGTTATGGGTATATTAAATGTTTGCTGCTCATTTGTATTATCAAAGTATTTTGGAGCTTTGGGTGCATCAATATCAATTTTCATTGCATATATGGTTCGAACTGTGTTAATGGCTATTATTTATCACAAGGTTCTTCATATTGATATGAAAAACTTCTGTAAGGAAACATACCTTAAAATAACCCCATATCTTGCTATAACAATTGTTGTAGGATTGTTGTTGGAACAGTTCAATCCAATTACAAATCCATTTATAAGATTTATGGTAAATGGCATATCGATTGTGGGTGTCTTTGGCATTTTAATGTTTATATCTTTTATGAATAAATACGAAAAGGATTTGTTGATTAGTTCAGTAAGAAAGCTGCTAAGAAAATGATTGAAATAAATCAAAATGCTCAGGCTGTTGTGCGTGCTCTATGGCATATCGATTGTTTTTGTCAATTAAGAAAAAGGAAAAAATCTTTTTGACAGTATTGCAGATGATATTGAGGTTCAGGAACTTCAAAGTATGGCTGAGGCAATAAAATATAACCTCCCTATTATAAATTCAGTAAGAATCCACGCAAATCGTAATGCTTTTATGAAACATCTCGATAAAGATGATTTTGATGTATTATTCAAAAGATATATAACATCGAGTTTTCCTAAAAGACTCATAAATAAAATTAAAACAAACTTAAGATAAAACGATTATTACGAAATGGTATAAGGTATATCTTATATTAATGTTAGTGCAAAAAGAATAGAAAAACAACTCGTAAGAGACAAGTTAACTGGGCACAAAAGAATTGATATGCGCATTGATAAAGAAACTTTCGTTGAAGTGGGCAGATTTATTGAATCAAGAATTAGAGTGATTTCTGTATTTAGTTGATTTGCTTAAAGGCATATTAAAGAAGAAAGGTGTCAAAAATGAACCGTAATTTGACCGAAATTTTCAAAATACCTGAAACGATAAGAGTGCCGTATTTCGGCGGAAAATGGTATCGATTTATAGTTGAACAAGATAATAAAAGCATTATTAAAGAAGCTATTCCCGAAAATCCACTGAATACGGAGCCGCGAGATGAGAAGGTAATTGTTTCGTTGACTTCTTATCCCGCACGAATTCCTTTTGTACATATTGCTATTAAGTCCTTGATGCTTCAGTCTTATAAGCCTGACAGAATAATTCTTTGGCTGGCTGAAGAACAGTTTCCCGAAAAAGAACTGCCGAAAGCATTGACTGAGCTTCAAAAATACGGACTTGAAATTATTTGGATGCACGATATTTACGGTCACAAGAAATATTTCTATCCCGTACTTAACCAAAAAGAAAACGAAGTCGTAATTACGTTTGATGACGATATCATCTATTCAAAAAAGGCAGTTGAACGTCTGATGAAAACTCATTGGGAACATCCTGATTGCCTTGTGGTTGAACGCGGACAAAGTTTTAACGAGAATAATATGTATAATCCAGGCAGATGGTTTACAATTTCGGACGTAGGAGTTAAAACTCCCTCTTACAGTATAAATCCATCACCCGGCGGGGGATGTCTTATCCCTTATAAAGCATTCCATGAGGATGCTTGTAATGAAGCAAAAATTCGCGAATTAGCATATAAAAACGACGATATATGGTATATGTTTATGTGCGCGAATAACGGTACAAAAATTGTAAAAACAAGAAAATATCATCGAATATTTACTGTTATATCAGGTTCTCAGGCAGAACAGATGGCAACAGAAAATGTTATGAATAATTATAATGAAGTAATTGTCAGAAAACTTCAGGAGGTATATCCTGATGCTTGGAAAAGAATTGTAACTGACAAAGATTAATTTTGAGGTATAGTATGACAGAACAACGCGGATTGTCAAAAAGAAAATTACCGATGCTGGAAATGGTGTTTATAATGCTGATTTCGGCATATTATCTTTTGCCTTCATTGAGCAATGGTGTGATTCATTTTACCATTCCGCTTGTTTTAGGCTTACTTTATATAGTTTATGTAGTCTTTAAAGACAAAAAAGATGGAATGAAGTTCTTGCTTTTTGTGGGTATAATATGTGTTTTCTCGTTGAATTATTTGAATTTAGAGGACTTGTTATCTTTTTCTGTCGAAAGAATTATTGAGACTATTGTTTCAAAGTTCTATCAATATTTTTGCATGTATTTGCCGCTTTTGTTCTTTTCGCGTGTAGTTGCTAATACTCATCGCAATCAGAAAAAATATTTATTAATATTCTTTGCGATACTGTTTGTTTATGTAATTGTTCAGACGCTTCAGATTCTTGCGGTTAATCCTAATGCTATTAGACAATGGGAGATGTTTGACGAACTTGCGGAAGATAATATAGGAAATTATTATTTTGTGTATGCAATTCCTATTGTTATTGTGACTTTGGCGATTTGTCTTTCCAAACTGAAGACGATTTATAAAGTAATAGATATAGTTATAATAATATTTTTGCTTTATTTCGTAGTAAAATCTCAATATACGCTTGCTTTGTTGATTTCTATAATAGGAATTTTGTTTAGACTGTTTTTGTCAATAAAACAAACATTCTTTAAAATGTTGTTTTTCTTTGCCGTATTCTTTACAATGTTCTTTGTGCCGGATATGCTTTTGTTTGCCGCAACGCATATTGAATCAACACAAATGGCAACAAGACTTGCTGAACTTTATGATTTTTTCACTTCAGGTAATTTAAGTGGTTACAACATCAATGGTCGATTGTCACTTTATGGTAAATCTATTCTTGCGTTCCTGAAAAGCCCAATCTTAGGCAATTCAAAGCTTGATTTTGATGGTCACGCCACTTGCCTTACAGTTCTTGCAGACACAGGTATAATAGGCGGTATTCCTTTCTATTATTTATTGATTTCTGCAAACAAAAAGATAAAAAAACACCTTGGCGATAATTCAAAAGAGTATTTTACTATATTCTTCTGTTTAATGATGATGGGCTTTACTAATCCTATTCACAGTTCGTTACCGTTGTCATTGACAACTTGGTTTATTGCGCCGTTGATAATAGATTTTGTATATAAAAAAGATAAGAAATAGATTTGTGATAGAATTATGAGAGGGAGGTTTAATTGTGAGCAGAAAAACAGGTGTAATGTTATCTTATGTGCTTATGCTTGTGCAGATGCTGTCAACAATGCTGTTTACACCGTTTCTTATAAGCAGATTGGGACAAGCTGAATATGGTGTTTACAGTTTGATGCTGTCAATTACGACCTCATTTGCTTTACTTGATTTGGGCGTTGGTACGTCAGTCGTAAGATATATGTCAAAGTATATCACGTCAAAAAGCAGTCTTGAAAGTAAAAAAATGCTGGGTGTAACCACTGTATATTATGTAGGCGTATCTTTGCTTTCGCTTATTATTGGAATAATTATAAGAACTGCAATTCCTACTTTTTTCGCAACAGGTCTTAACGAGGAACAGGTTGAACTTGCACAGAGATTATTTATGATAACCATAATTTCAACTTCAATTACTCTCGCAACCTCGTCTTTTTCTAATACAATTATCGCCTTTGAAAAATTTGCTGTTTCAAAGGGCGTCAGTATCATAATAACAGTACTTAAAATGCTTCTCTCTATTATAGCGCTGATTATGGGCTGTGACAGTATGGGTATTGTACTTGTTCATCTTGTAACGACCATTCTGACATCTGTGATATATGTGCTTTACGTGTTGTGTAAATTGAAACTCAAGCCATTGTTTAAGGACATACGTTTGAGTTTTATCAAAGAAATTGTGTCATATTCTTCTTTTGTTCTTGTTCAGACTGCGGCTAGCTTGATAATTACGATGTCAGGACAAATACTTTTAGGTGCATTTGCAAAAGAGTCTGCCGTAATTATCGGCGTTTTTAGTATCGGTATGCAGGTTGTGCAATACTTCAAAAGTTTTGGCTCACATTTCACAAGCGTTTTGATGCCTGGCTTGGTGAGGTTTGCAGATACTAATAAGAGCAGAGAGTTGCATGAAAAAGAACTGATAAGAATAAGCAGAATAATTTTTATGTTCTTGTCT
>JAZQYK010000076.1:0-27664 GCA_045633505.1 Candidatus Fimenecus sp.
CGAGACTGAGGGGTTTGTTGTTTAATTGAATAACCCCTCTGTCACTTCGTGACATCTCCCCTTTCAGGGGAGACAAGAGGGTGATATCACCATACAAAAGAGCCCGACAAACTCCAATTTGTTGAACAAAAAAAGACTCTCGTGAGAGAGTCTTTAAATTTTGTCCTTTAATCTAAATTAAAATACGCTTTGCCGTTGTTGAATGAAATATCCTCAACAACCTTTGAGAGAAAATCAATGTCGGCAGGGTATTTACCGTCTTCTACTAAATCACCGATAATTTCACAAAGAATACGTCTGAAATATTCGTGTCTTGGATATGACAAGAAACTTCGTGAGTCAGTAACCATACCAACAAATTTACCAAGCACACCAAGGTTGCCGAGTGTTTTCATCTGTTCTCTCATACCGTCATAGTTGTCATTAAACCACCAAGCAGAGCCGAACTGTATTTTTGATGCAGCCTCTGTACCCTGGAAGTTGCCAAGCATTGTGCCAAGAACGTAATTATCCTTTGGATTAAGTGTGAAAAGTACGGTTTTTGGTAACAAATCCTTAACTGCAAGTGAGTCGAGATAACGAGAAAGTCCGTGAGCTAAATTGTAGTCGTCAACTGAGTCAAAGCCTGTGTCAGCGCCGAGACTTTTAAACATTTTCGTGTTGTTGTTTCTCATTGCGCCGAAATGCAATTCCATTACCCAACCGCGTTTTGCGTATTCAGCACCGAAGAATTGTAAAAGCGCCGTGCGATATTGGTCTAATTCTTTAACCGTAAATTCTTCGTCACCTTTAACTGCCTTTGCAAAAATTACTTCCAATTCTCCGTTTGTTGCAGGTTCAAAAGGACAATATGCGAGAGCATGGTCAGAAGCACGGCATCCCATTTCGTCAAAGAAATTGATTCTCTTCTGGAGTGCTGTAAGAAGTGCCTTGAAAGAGTCAATTTTCATTTCAGCCGCTTTTTCCATAGCGCCAATCCACTCTTTGAAAGCAGGAGTGTCAATAAGGAATGATTTATCAGGACGGAATGCAGGAAGTACCTTGCATTTGAATGATTTGTCTTCGGCTAAAAGTTTGTGATATTCAAGCGTGTCGGCGGCGTCGTCAGTTGTGCAAACACAATATACGTTTGACTTTTCAATAAGCTCACGAGGAGTAAATCCGCCGTTTTCAATCTGACGGTTACATTCTTTCCAAATTTCGTCAGCGGTATCAGCACTCAATGGCTTTGTAATTCCGAAATATCTCTGCAATTCAAGATGAGTCCAATGATAAAGTGGATTGCCGATGCAATAAGACAGAGCTTCAGCATATTTTTTGAACTTTTCGTATCCTGTGCTGTCACCTGTAATATACTTTTCGTCAACACCGTATCCACGCATTGCACGCCATTTGTAATGGTCGCCGCCAAGCCAGAGCTCAGCAATATCGCTTGGCTTTCGGTTTTCATAAATTTCTTTTGGAGAAAGATGGCAATGCCAGTCAAAAATCGGAGTGTTTCGAGCCCCGTTATCAAAAATCTTTTGTGCGGTTTCTGTTGTTAACAGAAAGTCATCACCCATAAATTTTCTCATATTTATCACCTGAAATTTTGATTTTTTCTTTGTTTTTTCAAGTATAGCATATTTTTACCCAATAATAAATAGTTTTTTTACTTTTTAATGGCGATAACAGTTGAAAAAATACACTAAATGTGCTACAATAAACTGATTTATAATATTTTAATATCGAGAGGTATGTTTTTATGTCAGGACATTCAAAATGGAGTACAATTAAAAGAAAAAAAGAGAAGACCGATAATGCTCGTGCTAAGGTGTTTACTAAAATCGGTCGTGAAATTGCAGTTGCAGTTAAAGCAGGTGGTCCGGACCCTGCAGGCAACTCAAAGCTTAAGGACGTAATTGCAAAAGCTAAGGCTGCAAATATGCCAAACGATAATATTGAAAGAGTTATTAAAAAGGCTGCCGGTGAAGGCAGTGGCGATAACTACGACGAAATCGTATATGAAGGCTATGGCCCATCAGGTATTGCAATTATCGTTGAAACACTTACAGATAACAGAAACAGAACTGCGGCTGACGTTCGTCACTATTTCGATAAATTCGGCGGCAATATGGGTATGAGCGGTTGCGTTTCATTTATGTTTAACCGTCAGGGTGTTATCCTTTTTGAAAAAGAAGGCATCGACGAAGACCAGCTTATGGAAGATGCGCTTGAAGCAGGTGCTATCGACTTTATTGCAGAAGACGAAATCTACGACGTTCGCACAGAACCTACCGATATGGGCGCTGTTCGTGACGACCTTGAAGCAAAGGGATATAAATTCGTTTCAGCAGAGGTTGAATACGTGCCAAGCACATACACAACTCTCACAAATCCCGACGACATTAAAAATATGGGCAGAATGCTTGAAATGTTTGAAGAAAACGATGACGTGCAGAACGTATATCATAACTGGGAGAATGAGGATGAATATGAGGGCTAATCTCATATTTCGGAATTAGACTCGCGGGGGATGACGGACTCGGCATTCCGTAATAAAATGATAACTTTGCACTATGAACGTAAAAAGGTGATAATATGAAAATATTACTCGTATCACAACATTTTTATCCGGATAATTTCCGTGTAAACGATATTGCAAAAGCACTTGTTGAAAACGGACATCAGGTTACCGTGCTTACGTCGCTTCCTGATTATGCAACGGGCAAGGTTCCTGCTGACTGCAAGGGACTTAAAAACAGAAAGGCTCAATGGAACGGCATTGATATAATCCGAAGTTTTTCTGTTTCAAGAAGAAGCGGCATTATTTTCAGAGCGCTTAATTACGTTTCTTTCTTGCTTTCTTCAACGATTAAAGCAAAGAGTCTGAAAGAAAAATTTGATATGGTAATGTGTTATCAGACGTCACCGGTGTTGATGGCAAACGGCGCTCGGGCTTATGCAAAAAAACACAACGTTCCATTCTTTATCTATTGCCTCGATTTGTGGCCTGAATCATTAAAGGCGTGGCACGTTGGCGAGGGTAATCCTCTTTTCAAACTTATGAATGCATATTCCAAAAGCATTTATAACAGCGCAGATTTAGTTGGTGTAACCTCAAAACCCTTTGTGGAATATCTTCACACCGTCAACGACGTGCCTGTGGACAAGCTCGTTTATCTTCCGCAACACGCAGAACCGTTAAATCTTAACAAAAATGCAGAAAACGACAAAACGGTATTTGCTTTCGGTGGCAATATCGGTAGTGTACAGAATATTGAGTGCATAATCCGTGCGGTTTCAAAAATCCGTGATTTAGACGGATATACAGTTGAAATTTATGGCGACGGAAGTGAACTTCAAAACTGCAAAAAACTCTCGGCTGAACTTGGCGCAGACGAAAAAGTCACTTTCTTTGGCCGAGTTGATTGGAACACTCTCAAAGAAAATTATAATCGGGCAGACGCGTTTTTACTTACACTTAAATCGGAGGGCATAATCGGTCAGACAATTCCTGCAAAACTTCAGGAATATATGTCGGGCGCCCGTCCTGTAATCGCATCAATTGAAGGTGCGGCTGAAGAAGTAATCAATGAAGCAAAGTGCGGAATTTGTGTAAGCGCTGACGATAGTGATGCTTTGGCTGAGGCTATGAAGGATTTTGTGTTGAACAGAGATAAATATATAAACTGCGGTGAAAACGGCAAGGCATATTTTGAGGCTAATTTTACACGCGAAAAATTCATCAGCGACCTTGAAGGTCACTTTAAAAGCATTAAGAAATAATTGGTGAAAATTATGAAGATTTTTCAGATAAATTCAACCTGTGGCTATGGCAGTACGGGAAGAATTGCGGTGGATATTCTTAAAGAGGTAGAAAAAAACGGCGGTGAGGGAATTATCGCTTACGGCAGAAATTCGGCGCCTCAGGACGTTAATTCTTATAGAATCGGTTCGGAAACAGACGTTAAAATTCACGGTGTGCTTTCAAGAATAACCGACCGTCAGGGCTTTTATTCAACAAGGGCAACTAAAGAGCTTATAAAGAAAATCAAAGAATACAACCCCGACATAATTCATCTTCATAACATTCACGGCTATTATCTTAACGTTAAGGTTTTATTTGATTTCTTAAAAGAATATAACAAACCAATTGTCTGGACTCTTCACGATTGTTGGGCATTTACAGGACATTGTGCATATTTCAGCTACTACGGCTGTGAAAAGTGGAAAACAGAATGTAATGCTTGTCCATTGAAAAAAGATTATCCCTCAAGTATGTTGATGGATAATTCAAAGAAAAACTATAAAGAAAAAAAGGAACATTTTATTGCTCCTGAAAATATAACCTTGGTAACACCATCACAATGGCTTGCTGATTTAACGAAGCAATCTTTCTTAGGAAAATATCCGGTTAAAGTTATAAACAACGGCATTGATTTAAATAAATTCAAGCCAACTGAAAGTGATTTCAAAGAAAAAAATAATCTTCAGGATAAGTTTATAATATTGGGCGTTGCAAGTGTCTGGGAAGAAAGAAAGGGACTGAAGGATTTTCTTGAAATTTTCAAGCATCTCAAAGAAAATGAAAAAATTGTGCTTGTAGGTCTTAATGATGCTCAATTATCAGAATTGCCAGACGGTATTATAGGAATTAAGAGAACAAACAGCATTGACGAGCTAGCGGAGCTTTATTCCACAGCAGATGTTTTCGTTAATCCTACCTATGAGGATAATTACCCAACAACTAATTTAGAGGCTATTTCCTGTGGTACACCTGTTGTAACATACAAAACAGGCGGTAGTGGAGAAAGTGTGGACGAAGGTAACGGATTTGTGGTTGAGCAGGGTAATGTTCAGAAACTTCTCAATGCAATAAGGCAAGTTAATGGTTGTAAAACAGATATGGGAAGCAAATTCTCCGCTGTTGAAAGATATAAGGAATATTTTGAATTATATAAGGAATTGTTAGGTGAATGAAATGGAAAATTTTGACTATTTACCAAAGCTTCATAATTGCCAGATGATTATTGCAAAGGAAATCAAAAGAATTTGCGATGAAAACAACATTAAATATTTCATTATTGCAGGTACTTTGTTAGGTGCTATCCGTCATGGTGGATTTATTCCATGGGACGATGATATGGATATCGGAATGCTTCGTGAGGATTATGAAAAATTCATTAAAATCGCAAAAACTGATTTGGGCGAAGACTTTTTCCTCCAGACAACTGAAACTGATGAAAACTATGGTCTTCCTTTTGCGAAAATTTTGCTTAAAGGTACCGTACTTGTTGAAGCAACCGCAGGAAGTAATGCAAAAAAAGGTATTTTTGTTGATGTTTTCCCATTTGATGTTTCACCTGAGGCAGAGGTTAATGCAGAAGCACACAACAAGAAAACTTATTTATATAAAAGACTTTTACTTGCAAAGCTTAATTATAATGTCTGTGACAAAAAAGACTATGTAAAGAGACTTGTTTATTTTGCACTTAAAGTTTTGACTGCATTTTATAGTCACGATAAGCTTTGTGCAAAGCTTGACATCGAGATTACAAAATATAATACTGAAAGCTCATCAAAGATTGTAAATATCGGTGGTGCTTATGGTTATAAAAAAGAAACAATTTTAAGCCGTTGGGTAGATGAAACTGTTGAAATTCCGTTTGAGGAAATGACAATTTCTGCTCCAAGGGATTATGTTGAATATCTTGAGTCGTTCTATGGTGACTATATGACACCACCACCTGAAAACAAGCGATATAATCGTCACAGCCTGGTTGAACTTGACTTTGGTAAATATGCTGATTAAAGGAGTTTTATTATGAAAAAGGTAATTACATACGGAACCTTCGATTTGCTTCATTATGGTCACATTCAATTGCTTCGTCGAGCAAAAGAACGTGGGGATTATTTAATTGTTGCTTTGTCAACAGACGAATTCAACTGGAATTCAAAGCAGAAGAAGTGCTATTTCAGCTATGAACAGAGAAAACTTTTGCTTGAATCAATAAGATATGTTGATTTGGTAATTCCTGAAGAAAATTGGGAACAAAAAATCAGCGATGTTAAGGAATTTAAGGTTGATACCTTTGTTATGGGTAATGACTGGGAAGGAAAGTTCGATTTCCTTAAGGATTATTGCGAGGTTGTTTATCTTCCAAGAACTCCTGAAATTTCTACAACACAAATCAAAAAGGATTTAGGTCAATAAAATGAAAAAAGTATTGATTTTTGCCCCAACTGCTCCAACCAGTGGGATAACTCAATATATTTTGAATATGTTAAGTGCTTTTGACACGGAAAAAATTCATTTTGATATTTTATCCTTTAAAAATCCACGACTCAAAGCCTGGACAGAGGCTCATAATACAGAATATTTTGAGTTTGATATTTCTCCTTATAAGCAGAGAAGAGATTATATGACTTTTCTTAAAAATGTTTTTGCAAGAGATTATGATGTCGTTTATTATAATACATCTACGATTTCAGGTCTGCAGATATTTAAAAGTGCAAAAAAATATTCTAATGCAAGACTTGTGATTAATTCACATGCTTGCTCACTAGAAAATCAATCACCAATCATCAGATTTGTTTTTACATATATTCATAAAGTTTTAAGAGTTTTTGCTAATAGATATTTTGATAAAAAATGTGCCTGTTCAATTGAATCAGCTCAATGGATGTATGGAAAAAGAAAAGCAGAAGAGGCTTTAATTTTAAAGAATGCAATTGATACGGAAAAATTTGCTTTTAATAAATCTTATAAAGAAGATTTGAGGGAAAAGTTAGGTATAAATTCAAAACATGTAGTAGGACATATTGGACGCTTTGCTCTTCCCAAAAATCATAGTTTTATTTTGGATGTGTTTAAAGAACTTTCTAAAATAAATGATGATTGCAGTCTTGTTTTAGTGGGCGAAGGTGAAACAGAAAACTTAATCAAGCAAAAGGTTAAAGAACTCTCTCTAGAAGAAAAAGTGTTTTTTGTAGATTTTCAAGAAGATATTTTCAGATATTATTCTTTATTTGACTTGTTTTTGATGCCTTCGTTGTTCGAAGCATTTCCGATAACACTTATTGAAGCTCAGGCAAATGGTCTTTGTTCGTTAGTAAGTGATGCTGTTACTCAAAAGAGTAATATAACAGGTTTAATTGAGTTTATGTCTTTAAGTGAAACAGATAAAAAATGGGCAGAAATAGCCAATAAAAAACTGACAGGTCAAAGAATAAATACAATTGAGATTATTTGTGAAAAGGGATATGATTTAAAACAACAATCTAGGCAGTTGGAAAAAGTGCTTTTTGATTAAAAATCAGTTATTCCTGTGGGAAGGGAGAAAGAGTATTGATTGATAAATCACTTGGCAGGGTGTTATTTAGATATGTTGAGATAATGATGTTTTTATTGTCAATATCATTATTCACAATTGCTCACCTGAAAGAAAATATAGATATGCTGTTGATTTCATTAGGCATTTTATTGATATCTAATATGCTTTATGGAATTGAAAAGATGAAAGAACGATTTGTTTTCTGTCTGTTCAATTTTGCATGTCTCTTTTTTCTGTATGGAAGAACTTTTATCAAGTTCAATCAGTTAGATGATTGGAAATATCCGTTTAGTGATGAGATTCATACAACAGTTATAACAATCATTTACATATCAATGCTTTTCTTGTTCTTTGGAGCATTGTTTTATGGACAATTTCAGTCAGAAGAACAACCAAAGAAGATACGAAAAAGAGAAAACTTTTGGCAAACAGAAGAATTTTTAAAGAATTTACAGATAATATCTTTCATAGTTTATTTGTTGTGTGCGGTGTTTCTGTTGATAGTAGAAATTGAAAAACCTATAGCAATGAGAGGAAAATCATATGTTGATTATTATTATTCCTTCCAGAGTTCTCTTCCAGGTTTTGTTTTGAGCATTTCGGCATTAGCAAAATTTGCATTGTGTATATTCTTATCAACATTACCTCCAAAGTGGATGTCTTTTATTGCAATGGGTATATATGTTGTGTCAACAATACCAGTGTTTATAGTGGGGCAACGAAACCAATTTATTTCAGCGGCATTATTTGTTGTTTGTTATTATCTTTTAAGAGATTATATAGGCAAAGACAAGCCAAGAAAATGGTTCGGAAAATTTGAAGGTACGGCTATTGCAATAGCATTACCGTTCTTCTTTGCGTTTCTGTCTATTTATGAATCCATTAGAAAAGATATTGCAATTTCAAAGGTGAATATTTTCAGTTCTATATCAGATTTATTTTATTCACAAGGCGTGACATACGAAGTAATATGTAAATGTATTAAATACATTGATGTTTTACCTGAAACAAACCTCAATTACACTTTCGGTGATTTGATAGCGTATTTTAAAAGTAATGGTATATCACAGTTATTGTTTAATACTGAAAAATATAGTGCACAAACAGTTGAAATGGCATTATATGGTAACAGCTTAAGCAATACAGTGAGTTATCTTGATTTGGGACAAGCATATTTTCAGGGTGCTGGATTAGGTTCTTCATATATAGTGGAAGCTTTTGTTGATTTTGGGTATGTTGGTGTAGCAATTTTAAGCTTTTTATTAGGTATATGTCTAATCTGGTTTGTCAAGGCGTTCAACAAAAACATGTTGGGCTCATATCTGATATTGGTAGCATTGATTCAGTTGTTTATGCTTCCGCGTTCATCGGCAACTGGTTGGTTGGTGCTATTGATATATATACCCGCAAATATACTTTTGATTGGTTTGTGGATAATTGCTTATCTATGTCGGAAGACATATTATAAGACGAAGAAAGGATGAATTTTATGTTTCAAAAATTAGGTTTAAAAGATATCTTTACTGAGATTTGGTATCGCAAGTTTATTATTATTGCTTTGGCAGTTGTTGCTTTGGTATGTGCCGTTTTAAGTGTGTTTTTAGAAGGTTTTACAAACGATGGCACAAAAGAAGATGGAGATGTTGTTTATACAAAAACAATTCTCGTTAATATTGATGCTGAAAACAAATCACCTTATTACGATATGATTGGTCAATCACAGAAATTAAGAGCAAGTTATCTTGCGTCCTGCAAAACTGAATATTTTGCACAGTATATTCAGGAAAATATTGCTTCAGAAGAACCAATCGGTGATTTTCTCGTTGAGCAGAGTGAGGACGAAATTAATATTCCTGATGAAAACATTTCAAAAATAATGACATCATTAAAATTTGAAAGTGTTAATGAATCTACATCAATAAAACTTTCATTCAAATGTACAGATGAAAATATTGGTGAACAGATTTTAAATGCTTTGATTCCTTATATGGAAAATGAATTACAGGAGAAGCTTGGTGAAGCAACTTTTGTTGAAATTGACCGTTCATCATATATGGAAGAACTTGTTCAAAAACAGGTAGTGAGCAAAACTCAGATTATTAAAAATATAATTGTAAAAACTATAATTTTTGCAATTGTTCTTGAATTTTTATATTTAGCAGCAGTTCTTTTGATTGTTATCTTTATACCTAAAGTACATACTTCAGAAGATTTAAAGGCTTATTTTGAAGTTCCTGTCTGGGAAAAGAAGTAAGGAGTCATAAAAATGAAAAATGATATTAAATATATAGCAAAACAAATTCTGATATTATCAAAAGCACATAAAATTATTGCTTTTTCATGCCTTGGCGAAAATGAAACAAAAATTAAGAATTCAGATTTTCAGCAGATTACAGAATCATTAAAAGCAACTGATTTGAAGTTCATGGTTGTTAATTATGATGAAACCTACAAGGGTATTGCTGATGTTGACGCAACTAAAATTGCTGATGATTTTTCATATAATTTTGACAAAGTTGAACTTTCTGAGGATACAGTTGTTTTGGTAAATCTCAAATCTGTATTGGGAAATGAAAGACTTTTTGATGTTGACGGAAAGATTAAGAAGTTAGTTTTATGCACAAAATACGGAAAGACTTCTTATAATTCACTTGAAAAAGCCGTTGAAGTGTTTAAACAAAACCAGATAGAAGTAGTTGGAATAGTGGCTAATAAAAGATAATCATTATGAGAAGTAAAAAAGTTTTAATCAACGCCATATTCGGTGTTGGCGGTTACGTAATCTTAATGCTCAGTAATTTCATCACCCGTTCCGTTTTTGTTGACCAGTTAGGTCTTAGTATGGCGGGTGTTGATACGACCTTCAAAAATTTCTTGCAGGTATTATCCCTTGCAGAATTAGGGCTTAGCACGGGGTTACTTTATAAACTGTATAAACCAATCGAGGATAAAGATAATTCCGCAATTAAAAAGATACTGAACTTTTACAAACAGGCTTATAAAATAATTGCAACTGTCTTTATGTCAGGCGCGATAGTGTTGTCTTTAGCCGTTAACTTCTTTATTGAAGATACGGATAAATCACCGATTTATATTTCGTTCCTGTTTATTCTTTATGCGGCGGATACAGTAGCGTCTTATCTTTTTGCTAACAGAAAAGCGCTTATTGTCGCTGACCAGAACAATTATCTCGTAAACAGAAACGACGCGTTCATATCGCTTATAACACTTATAAGTCAGGTTGCTCTTTTATATCTGACAAAGAGTTTCGTTGTTTATGCAACCGTAAAAATTGTTTGCAGATTATTGGGTGCTTCTTTAATCGGAAGAAAATTCACAAAAATGTATCCTGAAATTGCCGCGGATAAATCAAAAGAAACGATTGCAGGCGAAGAAAAGAAAGCGCTTATAAAAAATATGAGCGCAATGCTTTGTCACAGAGTCGGCGGCGTGAGTGTTACTGCTACGGGCTCGGCAATAATTTCAAAACTTCTCGGTACGGTTCAGGCAGGTATTTACGGCAACTATATTCTTATTACAAATACCCTTATTATGCTTGTAACTCAGGTGTTTAACGGTATAACAGCGAGCTTTGGCAATATTATTACGGTTGAAAGTAAGGACGTTATTTACAAGCGCTTCAAATTGCTTTATTTCTTCAATTTCCTTATTTTCTCATTCTTTACCGCCTCTGTCGGCGTCTTAATTCAGCCGTTTATGAGACTCTGGATGCAGGACACTCCGAACAGCTTGTTTTCTTATGATACCGTTTTGCTTTTGCTTTGCTATTTCTATGTTTTCGGTATGCGTCGAGTTGTGCTTATGGCAAAGGACAGCGCAGGTCTTTATCGACAGGACCAGTGGTGTGCAATCGTAGAAGCAGTTTTGAATATAGTTTTATCAACCGTGCTTGTATTGTGGACGAAATCCATCAACGGAATTATTCTGGCAAATACTCTCAGTATGTTGATTATTCCGTTCTGGACTCAGCCTTATCTCGTTTATAAGCATATTTTGGGGCAGAAGGTATTGAGTTATTATATCAGATACTTCGTTTATGCCGCCGTTACAATTGCAGAATTTGCGGCAACGTATTTTGTTGCAGAAAAACTTACCGCCGCGACGGAAAATCTTTTCGTAGAATTGATTTTAAGAGCAATCGTTTGTGTTGCGATACCAAACGCGGTAAATCTCATTGTTTTCTGCCGAACAAGTGAGTTCAAGGATTTGTTGACTCTGGTTTTGGGAATTGTAAAGAAAAAAGTTAAAAAGGGTTAAAATTATGCAAAGTTTAAAGAATAAAAAACTTTTCTTGCTTGATATGGACGGAACGATTTATGAAGGCGCGCGGCTTTTTGAATGTGTTAACGAGTTTTTGGCGCATATTGAGTCGGTTGGCGGACAATATGTGTTTATTACAAACAACTCATCCCGTTCAGTCAAGGATTACGTTATAAAACTTTCAAATATGGGAATAAAGGTTACTGAAGATAATTTCTTCACTTCTTCTCAGGCAACTGCTCTTTATCTCAACAAGCATTTTCCCGATAAGAAAATCTATTGTATGGGCACGAAGTCAATGATTGCCGAAATGGAAAAATACGGTGTTAATATTATAACCGAAGCAGATGAAGATACTGATTGTATCTGCGTTGGTTATGATACGGAGCTTACATATAAAAAACTTTGGGACGTGTCATACTTGTTACAGACCAAAAAGGATATTCCTTATATCGCAACAAACCCTGACAGAGGATGTCCTACCGAATTCGGTCTTGTGCCTGACTGCTTTGCAATGTGTGAGGCAATAAATTATGCAACGGGTCGCAGACCGCTTTATATCGGTAAGCCTGACGGCTTTATGATTGAATTTTCAGTTGACCGTTCACCTTTTACTAAGGAAGAAACCGTAGTAATCGGCGACAGACTCTATACGGATATTGCTTCAGGGGTCAATGCAGGTGTTGATACAATCTGCGTTTTAAGCGGTGAAAGTACGATGGCGGACGTTGAAGCAAGTGAAATCAAACCAACCTATGTCCGTAAGGACGTTAAAGAAATACTTAAGGAATTGCAGGTGTAGAAAATGCAATATGATGCATTTGATGCAGGAATTGAATTAGGCGGACTCCGTAACCGTGACGATATCAGATTGCTTATTTGCTATCTGCTGAAAAGCGTGGACTCACCAATGACAAGACAGATGCTCAACGACGCAATGCAGGAGGACGGTCTTGCTAACTATTTTGAAGTGGGTCAGGCAATTGAAGAGCTTCTTAAAACAGGCAATATTACTGCTGATATTTTAGACATGGAAGAGGTTTTGTCCGTTACGGATAAGGGCAGGGAGGCTGCTGAACTTTTGCAGACAAGTTTGCCTAAAACTGTCAGAGAAAAGGCGATTAACTCGGCAATCAGACTTGTAACCCGTGCGAAAATCGAAAGAGAAAACAAAATTGATGTTCAAAAGCACGATGATGGCGGATATACAATCACGTTTACACTTTTCGACAGAGGTACGGAGCTTATGAAATTGTCAATTTACGTCGTTGACAGTTTACAGCTCGAAACGGTAAAGCAGAATTTTATTGATGACCCTGTTAAAGTGTATTCAACAATAATCACGTCGCTTACAGTATAATGGGCAAAATAAAAGACGCGTTGCTGTGGGTTGCGTTGACCAATAAATGCAGATATTGTGGTGAATTGTTAGAATCGGAACGGACACTTTGCGAGGATTGTGAAAAGAATTTGCCGATTATTCAAGACCCTCGTTGTAAATATTGCGGTGCAGGTAAGAAAAGATGCCAATGCGAAAAACACCGTATGCGATTTGACGGGATAACGGCGCCGTTTTATTATGAAAAGGGTGTGCTGAAAGGTCTTCACAGATTAAAATTCGGTGAAAAGAGTTTTATGGCTGAAATCTTTGCTGAAGATATGGCAAGGTTTGTGAAGCAGGATTTCAAAGAAATCAGTTTTGATTTTATAACCTTTGTGCCATTTTCAAGTTTCCAGACAAGAAACAGAAATTACAATCAAAGCGAATTGTTGGCTGAAGCGCTTGGAAAACTGTTGGAATTGCCCGTGAAAAACGTGTTGATTAGGCTGTTTGACACTCAGGTGCAACACAGAATGTCACAATACAGACGCAAGGGCAACGTTTTTGGAATTTATGATGTGAATGAAAACGTTAACGTTAGCGGCAAAACAATTTTGCTGGTTGACGATATAAAAACAACGGGCACAACCTTCAATGAGTGTGCCAAAATATTAAAAATACGTGGCGCTGAAAAGGTTTACTGTGTAAGCGTTGCGCTGACGGGTAAAAGGGAGGATGAAGAAAGTGAAAAAGCTGACTAAATTTTTATCATTAATACTGGTGGTTTTAATGCTCATATCCGTGCTTTCTTTGAACGTGTTCGGCTTTTCAAATGATTATATGACCATTGAATGTCCTGAAAATTATGACGAAGACGATTGGAGTACGGATGACGGATTTTACGTTGACGTGCTTTACAGTGAGTACGCTTTGGACGAAAACGGCGATGAATATTATACTGACAATACTGTTAATATTTACGCTACGTCTTGTTGGGACGACACCCTCGAAACTTATTATGACGAAGAATCTCTTGAGATTCTTGCGGAATCTTATGATGACGTAACAGGAAAAACAATGTACTATGCAGCCTTTGGCGGCTATGATGCGGTTGCGTATGACATTTATTATACATACACGGGCTCTGATGAAAACGGCAAAAGAGTTGTTATCGACTGTCTTTATTCAGAGGTTACAATTATTACAGACAGAACCTGCATAACAATGTATTTTGACATTTGGGAAGCTGATGACGTGCTTGTTTGCCGAAATGAAATGGCTGAACTTTTCTTAGACGGCATTACAATCAATCCTGAAAAGGTTGCAGAAGCAGAAAAAGGTGAAAAAACAATTGCTATTGTAATTCTTGCTGTAATCATCGGCGGTGCAATAATCGGCTTGATTGTAGTGATTATCTTTATCGTTCATTCAGTAAAGAAGCCTAAAAACAATCAGGTTTATAACAATACACAGCCACAGATGTATAACCCTTATGCAAATATGGTGCCTCAGATGGTCAACAATCCGGAACCTGTAAAAACGGAAGTTGAAACTTCTATAAATGATGACGCAAATAATCAAAAGGAGAATATATAATGTCCAAGGAACTTGAAAAACAGTATAATCCGAAGAACGTTGAAGACAGGATTTATAAAACCTGGCTCGACAACAAATATTTCCACGCAAAGCGTGAGGAAGGCAAAAAGACTTACACAATTGTAATTCCACCGCCAAACATTACGGGTCAATTACACATGGGTCACGCCCTTGATAACACTTTGCAGGATATTCTTATCCGTTATCACAGAATGGCAGGGTATGATACACTCTGGCTTCCGGGTACTGACCACGCATCAATTGCCACTGAAGCAAAAATCGTTGAAACAATGCGTGCAGAAGGCATCTCAAAGGATGATTTAGGTAGAGATGGCTTCTTAGAACGTGCTTGGGACTGGAAAAAACAGTACGGCGGAAGAATTATTGAACAGCTTAAAAAGCTCGGTTCATCTTGCGACTGGGACAGAGAAAGATTTACTCTTGACGAAGGTTGCAGTAAAGCAGTTAACGAGGTTTTTGTTCGTCTTTATGATAAAGATTTGATTTACAGAGGTAACCGTATGGTTAACTGGTGCCCTTGCTGTAATACGTCAATTTCTGACGCAGAGGTTGAATATGAAGAACAGGACGGCTTTTTCTGGCACCTTCTTTACACAGTTAAGGAAACGGGTGAAAAACTTGAACTTGCTACGACTCGTCCTGAAGCTATGCTTGGTGATACTGCGGTTGCAATTAACGCAGAAGACGAAAGATACAAGCACCTTCACGGCTGTCACGTAATCCTTCCTTTACTTAACAAGGAAATTCCAATCGTTTGTGACGAACACGCAGATATGACGAAGGGTACGGGTGTTGTTAAAATCACTCCTGCTCACGACCCTAATGACTTTGAGGTTGGTCAAAGACACAATCTTCCAATCGTTCGCACCTTCACTTATGACGGTCACTTAACGGGCGCAGAGGACAAGAGAATTGCTGACGAGCTTATTGCCAGCGGACGTGCTACTGAAAACGAGCCTGAAGTTCTTGACTGCGGCAAATATGCAGGTATGACCACAATGGAAGCAAGAAAAGCAATGCTTCAAGACCTCAGAGCAGGTGGTTATCTTAAAGAGGAAGAACCTCGCAAACACGAGGTTGGTACTTGCTACCGTTGTCACAACAATATTGAACCAATGGTTTCAAAACAGTGGTTTGTTCGAATGGTTCCTCTTGCAAAACCTGCTATTGAAGCGGTTGAAAAAGGCGAAACAAAGTTCATTCCTGAACGCTTTACAAAGAACTATCTTAACTGGATGAACGGTACTCGTGACTGGTGTATTTCCCGTCAGTTATGGTGGGGACACAGAATTCCTGCTTGGTACTGTGACGATTGTGGTGAAACAGTTGTTACAAAAGATGCAATCTGCACTTGTCCAAAGTGTAATAGCAAAAATATCCGTCAGGATGAAGATACTCTTGATACTTGGTTCTCATCAGCACTTTGGCCATTCTCAACACTCGGTTGGCCTGAGCAGACAGAGGATTTGAAGCACTATTATCCAACGAATACACTTGTAACAGGTTACGATATTATCGGTTTCTGGGTTTCTCGTATGATTTTCTCTGCACTTGAATACACAGGTCAGGTTCCATTTGATACAGTTCTCATTCACGGTCTTGTTCGTGATGCGCAGGGCAGAAAAATGTCAAAATCACTTGGCAACGGTATTGACCCGCTTGAAATTATCGACCAATACGGTGCTGACGCATTAAGATTTACTCTTGCAACGGGTAACAGTCCGGGAAATGATATGCGTTTCTCTGACGAAAAGGTTGAGGCAAGTAGAAACTTTGCTAACAAAATCTGGAATGCTGCCCGTTTTATCTTAATGAATCTTGACGAAAACGAATATGCACCTTACGTTCCAAAGAATCTTGCAATCGAAGATAAATGGATTTTATCTAAATACAACGACCTTGTAAAAGACGTTACGGAGTCACTTGAAAAGTTTGAATTAGGTCTTGCAGTACAGAAACTTTACGACTTTATCTGGGACGTATTCTGCGACTGGTACATTGAAATTGCAAAAATCCGTCTTAACGGTGAATGTCCGACTGCAAAGGCTACTGTAAAAGCAGTTCTCGTTTACGTAATGTCAAATACGTTGAAATTACTTCACCCATTTATGCCATTCATTACAGAAGAAATCTGGCAGACACTCCCACATGATGGTGACTCAATTATGATTTCAGAATGGCCAGTATTTACTGATGACCTTTCATTTAAGGCTGATGAAACAGAAATGGAAAAGGTTATGACCGCAATCAAGGCTGTTCGTAACCGTCGTGCAGAAATGAATGTTCCGCCATCAAAGAAAGCAAAGATTTTCATTGAAACTGCTTATGAAAACACGTTCTCTGAGGGTGCAAACTTCTTCGTAAGACTTGCTTCAGCTAGTGAGGTAGAAATCGTTAAGGGCTACGAAAACGATGAAGCTGTTGCCATAATCACAGAAGACGCAAGACTCTTTATTCCACTTGATGAACTCGTTGACTTCAAGGCAGAACTTGAACGTCTCGAAAAAGAAAAAGCAGGTGTGCTTAAAGAAATTGCATTTGTTTCAGGCAAACTCAACAACGAAAAATTCGTTGCAAAAGCACCTGAGGCACTCGTTAACGAGCAACGCGAAAAACTCGCAAAGTATAACGAAAAACTTGCAATGCTTGAAGAAAGTATTGCAAAAATCGCAAATAAATAAAAATTGATACGGAAATGCCTTCTCCTTGAGGGAAAGGCAAAAAAAAGGAACTCCCGATTTGGAAGTTCCTTTTTTTATATATTTTTGATTATTCCTTAATCATAAGTGACTTAACAATTGCTGTCATTTCTTCTTCACCGTAGATTACTGGTACTGGGTAAAGTGGGTTACCTTCTTTAAGGGCACGTTCAACGATAATCGGAATATCCTTTTCCTGAATCTGTGTAAAGCCCTTTGGAATACCCATTCTTTCGTTCATAGCATAGATTTCAGCGATAAATGCCTTTGCTTTTTCTTCATCGTTTGCACCCTTGATACCAACAAGGTCAGCAAGTTTAGAAAGTGAGCCATAAACTGCACTGCCGTAAGACTCAAGCATTACTGGAAGAATAACTGCGTTTGCAAGACCGTGAGGGATACCATACTGACCGCCAAGGTTGTGAGCAACTGCGTGAACATAACCAACATAAGCACGTGTAAATGCCATACCAGCATAGTAAGAAGCGAGGAGCATATTGTTTCTTGCTTCAATATTTTTGCCGTCTGTGTAGGCTTTTTCGAGATTTTCGAAAATCATCTTTGTAGCCTTTTCAGCATAATTTGTTGTTGACTTAACATTTGATTTACCTATGTATGCTTCAACGGCATGTGTGAGAGCATCCATACCTGTTGTTGATGTAATGTGAGGTGGAAGACCAACTGTAAGTTCAGGGTCAAATACTGCGAAACGAGGACGAAGGAATGGGTCATTACAAGCATTCTTTTCGTGTGTTTTTGAGTTAGAAACAACTGCTGCAAGAGTACATTCTGAACCTGTACCTGCTGTTGTTGGAACTGCAAAAAATGGTGGAAGCGGACGAAGGATTTTCATAAGTCCGCGCATTTTTTCGACAGGCTGATTTGGTTTAACAACTCTTGCGCCTGCAATTTTTGCGCAGTCCATTGGTGAACCGCCGCCGAATGCGATAATACCCTGACAACCGTTAGCATTGTACATATCTTTTGCTTCTTCAATGTTTTCGATTGTTGGGTTTGGCTGAGTACCGTCATAAACAACGTACTCAACGCCTGCATTGTCCATTTCCTCATAAAGAGAATTGAGAAGACCGAGTGAAGTGAGCCCCTTGTCAGTAACGATAAGAACCTTCTTGAGTCCCTTTTCTTTGATAAGGTTAGGAAGTTTTCTGATACTGCCGGGTCCTGTGAGCATAAATGGTTCGCCCCAAGGCATAAAACATTCTGCTACGAACATAATCTTCTGGAAGACTCTGCAATAAGCTTTGTAGAAATTTGTCATAATAAAACATCCCTTTCATAGTGTTTAATATTATTTTTTATATTTGGCTGTTGAAAAACTCAACAGCTGATTTACTGTCTTTGTCAATTTGCTTTTTTAATTCTTCTTTAGAATTGAATTTCTTTTCTTCTCGGATAAAGTTGAGAAGTTCCACTTTGATTTTTTGATTGTAAAGATTTCCGTCGAAGCCTAAAATACAAGTCTCCGAAAGCACTTGCTCACCGCCGATAGTGGGGTGACAACCAAAGTTTGTAACTGACGGATAAATTTTACCGTCAACCGTTGATTGTGATGCATAAACACCGTATTTTAAATTTATAAAGCCTTGTGGGAAATGCTGATTTATTGTTGGAAAACCAAAATATTTCTTCCCGATTTTGTTGCCCTCCACCACTAAAAAGTCATAGGAGAAATTTCTTCCCAGCATTTCGTTGGCAGATTTAATATCACCGTTTTCAAGAGCATTTCTAATTCGGGTTGAACTGATTAACTGTCCATTATATGAAATGTTTTCAGCCTTTTTATATATAATATCATACTTTTCGCACAATTCATAGAGAACTTGACTGTTCCCCTGACCATTTTTTCCGAAATGAAAATTGTCACCACTGATTACGGCATTCGCATTTAGTTTGTCAATAAGAATATCCTTAACAAATTCCTCTGGGGAAAGATTTCTTATTTCTTCAAAGCTGATTGTTATTGGAAAAAGTCCCATTTTTTTGATTGCCGACTCTTTTTCTTCTCTTGTAATGAGCATTGGCGGTGCGATACCGTTAACAGCAGTCAAAGGGTGGCAGTCAAAAAGCAATACCGCAGGGACAAAACCCTCAAAAGCAAACTTTTTAGTTTCGTTAAGCACGTTGAGGTGTCCTTTGTGTAAACCGTCAAAGGTGCCTAAAGCTAATGCGATTTTATTCATCTATAAGCACCCTCCTGACTTCAAGGTCACCTTTTTCAGTTGCTATTCCGCCCAGCCCCAAGAGTTTGTTTTTGGGGGAATAAACGCGATAAATACCAACAGAGAGTTCTTTGTGCAGTCGGTCATAAGAGAGAGCACCGCCGTTGTGAAAACGGTTAGCCTGCGGCTTTGTAACTGTAATTGCAGGATAGGGGAAGAGCGCCTTTTCAACGGACGTGATAACCTCGTCCTGTCTGTTTTTATTAACAAGCAATTCCAATTCCTCTAAAGTGACTGCATTTTCAATTGAAAAGCCGTTTGCTTCGGTGCGGCGAAGCTCAGTCATAACTGCACCACACCCTAATGCTTTGCCGATATCATCGCAAAGTGAACGGATATAAGTACCTGCCGAGCAAGTAACGTCCATTGAAAACTCAATACCGTCAAAATCATATATTTCCAATTTCTCAATAGTGATTTTTCTTTGCTCACGTTCGATTTCAATACCCTTACGAGCCAAGTCATAAAGGCGTTCACCGTCTTTTTTGAGAGCAGAATACATTGGCGGAGTCTGTAAAATCTCACCCTTGAATTGCTCTGAAGCAGAAATCAATTGGTCGATTGCAACGTTAACTGGACTTTCACTTAATTTTTCACCTGTTATATCAAGCGTATCAGTTGTGATTCCAAGTTTCACTCTTGCAGTATATGATTTTTTGTGTTCGGGCAAAAGCTCAATAAATCGAGTACAATGTCCAAGCATTATTACAAGCACACCCGTCGCCATTGGGTCGAGTGTTCCCGTGTGACCTGCTTTTTTAACACCCAACAAGCGCGAAGCTCTTTTGACTGCTAAAAAAGAGGACATATTTTTTGGTTTGTCAAGACAAATTATTCCCGTCATGAGAGTTCCGCCTCTATAACTTCAAGCAATTTCTTTTTCGCTTCAATAAGTGAACACTCAAATTCACAGCCTGCCGCCGCATTATGACCGCCGCCGCCGAAATTGGCGCAGATTTTAGCCGCATCAATTGGTGCAACGGTTCTGATTGAAACCTTAAAGTTGCCGTTGTGTCGTTCACGGATTGTAACACCCACTTTAACACCCTCAATTTTTCGGGGAAGCGAAGCAATTCCGTCACATTCGGATGAACTTGAACCGCTTACACGGAACATTTCACGAGTGATTGTCATAAGTGCGCACTGTCCGTCAAAATAGGATTCAATTGATGAAACTGCCATCTGCTCAAGTCTGAGATATGAAAGAGTTTTCGTTTCAAACATAAGTCGGTTGATATTTGTGTAATCAGCGCCTTTTTCCATAACCTCAGCCGCAATTCTGTGAACCTTCGGTGAGGTGTTTGAAAACATAAAACAGCCCGTGTCAGTTGCAAGTCCCGTATAAATACAACTTGCAATCGGTGGTGTAATTTCAACACCCATCTGACAAATTACCTCATAAATGATTACTGCCGCCGCCGCTCTGTCCTCTAAAAGAAGATTTTCTGCATATTCACGGTTTGACAAGTGGTGGTCAATACACAAAAACACCTTGTCACCATAAAGTTTTTCAAAATCTTCGCCTAAAAGTTTTGCGTCAGCCACGTCAACTGCGATTATTTTGTCAAATTCAACGTCATCGTTGGTAATACCGTCCCAAAGATAAGAATATTTCTTATGCATCGGGTCAATACAACGAACCATTGATTTTTTATTAAGCTGTGACAGGGCACGGTGCAATGCAAATGCACTGCCCAACGTGTCACCGTCGGGATTGCGATGTGTGAGAATAAGATAATTATCGAATTCCTTTAAGAGTGCTGCACACTCTGTTACACCTATTTTATTCATACTTAATCCTCAGAAGCACTTGACGGCTTATTTCGTCCCAAAACATCCGAAAATTTTTCTCGTCAATTGTGTGCTCCGTATTAGTTCTAATTATTATTTTCGTCAGTACTTGTTGTGCTTTCGATTTTCTTGAATATTTCCATACCGTGTTCAATTGAATCGTCGGCAATAAATTTAAGTTCAGGAGTTTTACGAAGATGAAGTTTTGAACCAACCTCACGGCGAATAAGACCCGTTGCAGAGGTAAGACCTTTAACTGCCTCTTTTGCATCGTTAATGCCGCTCATTGAGCTGACGTAAACCTTTGCATAAGACAAATCTGAACTTACCTCAACACGAACAACTGTGAGAATTTTATCCCTCACTCTTGGGTCTTTTAATTCGCGGATTATAGCAACGATTTCTCGTTTGATATCTTCAGAAACTCGGTTTGTTCTGTATCCTGCCATCAGTCTCTGTATTCCTCCATAACAAAGGCTTCAAAAATGTCGCCTTCCTTAACGTCATTAAACTTGTTAAGACCGATACCGCATTCATAACCTGATGCTACTTCCTTAACGTCGTCTTTAAATCTCTTGAGTGATGAAATTGAGTCTTCAGCAATAACGATACCGTCACGAACAACGCGGATTTGTGCGTTTCTTGTAACTTTACCGTTCTGAACGTAGCTACCTGCAACCATACCGGCAGATGAAAGTTTGAATACGTTACGAACTTCAACACGGCCAAGTAATACTTCACGGAATTTAGGCGCTAACATACCCTTCATCGCATCTTCGATTTCTTCAATACAGTCATAGATGATACGGTACATTCTCATATCAACGCCGTCACGCTCTGCAATTTCAGAAGCAACAGGGTCAGGACGAACGTTGAAACCAACGATAATAGCATTTGATGCACTAGCAAGCATAATGTCGGATTCGCTTACCGCACCAACACCGCCGTGAATAACCTTAACTGCAACTTCTTCGTTAGAAAGTTTTTCAAGGTTCTGCTTAACAGCTTCAACTGAACCCTGAACGTCAGCCTTAACGATAATGTTAAGAGTCTTGATTTTACCTGCATTGATTGATGAGAACAAGTTGTCAAGAGTAACCTTTTGATATTGATTGAACTGTTCTTCTTTCTTTTCCTGCTTTCTCTTTTCAACAAGCTCGCGAGCAAGTTTTTCGTCAGAAACTGCGTTGAATACATCGCCTGACTGTGGAACTTCATCAAGACCCATAATTTCAACGGGAACTGATGGACCTGCTTCCTTAAGCTTACGGTTCTTGTCGTCAACCATAACACGAACACGACCAACTGCTGTACCTGCAACAACAATGTCACCTGAATGAAGCGTACCGTTCTGAACAAGAAGTGTAGCCACAGGACCTTTACCCTTATCAAGACGGGCTTCAATAACGATACCCTTAGCGGCTCTGTTTGGGTTAGCCTTAAGTTCACGCATTTCAGCGGTGAGAAGAACGTTTTCGAGAAGTGTGTCAATGTTCATGTGTGTCTTTGCAGAAACAGGAACACAGATAATATCGCCGCCCCATTCTTCAGGAACAAGACCGTGTTCTGTAAGCTGTTGCATAATCTTGTCAACGGTTGTACCAGGCTTATCCATTTTGTTGATAGCAACGATAATGTCAACCTCAGCGGCTTTAGCGTGGTTAATAGCTTCAATTGTCTGTGGCATAATACCGTCGTCAGCGGCAACTACAAGAATTGCAACGTCAGTAGCCTGCGCGCCACGGGCACGCATTGAAGTGAATGCGGCGTGACCCGGTGTGTCAAGGAACGTGATGTACTGACCGTTAAGGTTTACTCTGTAAGCGCCGATGTGCTGAGTGATACCGCCTGCTTCAGTTGCAGTAACGTTTGTGTTCTTAATAGCGTCAAGAAGTGAGGTTTTACCGTGGTCAACGTGTCCCATAACAACTACAACAGGGTCACGTGTTACAAGGTTTTCTTCATCGTCTTCTGAGTCGTCAATAATTCTTTCTTCGATTGTAACGACAACCTCACGGTTAACCTTTGCGCCAAGCTCGGTTGCAACGATTTCAGCCGTGTCGAAGTCGATTACTTCGTTAACGGTAGCCATCATACCGAGAGCAAAGAGTTTTTTAATAACTTCAGCGGCAGTCATTTTAAGACGAGATGCCAATTCGCCGACTGTGATTTCGTCACCAACTGTGATTACAGGCGGTTTCTTTGCTCTTTCAGCGGCAATTCTCTTGAGTCTTTCTGCTTCTGTTTCCTTTTTACCGCTTCTCATACCTTGTTTGCGGTACTGCTGACTCTTCTGCTTTAATTTCTGCTTTTTCACCATATTGTCACTTTGGTGAGCGTTTGCAGGAGCAATATTTTCATATTTCTCATTATATTTTTCAGCATCAAAGGAGTTAGCTCTTGTGTCGATTGTACGCTTTTCACCCTTTGTACGAGCCTGCATTGGCTTGTCTTCTTTTTCCTTCTTCTTAGGTGGCTCTTGAGCGGGTTTTGTGTTCTGCTTTGCAGGTGCATTTTCGCTCTTTGCCTTTTGTGGCGCTTTGTCTGCTTTCTGAGGTGCGGTTGCTTTTTTCTCAGCCTTTGGCTTTTCTTTTGGAACCGCATTAAAATATGCATCAAAGTTTTCAACAGAATTTTCTTTTGTAATTACATCGAAAATAAAATCTAATTCTTTTTCTTCAAGAGCAGTCTGTGACTTCTTTTCGCCCTCGAAGTTGCTTGAAAGTTTTTCTATAACGTACTTGCTGTTAATGTCAAAATCTTTTGCAAGTTCATGGATTTTATATTTTTTAATCGCCATATTCATAACCTCCCGTTAAAATACTGTATAGCTTGTTTGCAAAGCCTTCGTCGTCAATTGAAATAACGCCAACCTTTTTGCCGATTGCAAAACCTAATTCACTCATAGTAAAATCCGCATCAAAATATTTTATTCTGCGGTTTTTAAAACTGCATTCATCAGCAATTTCCTTTTTCAAGCGGTCTGAAGAATCACGGCAAGTGATTGCTAAACGTGATTTACTTTGCTTGATTGAGGTAATCACAGCGTCGTGGCCCACCGCCATTTTATTGGCTCTTCGGCAAAGACCTAAAAGTCCGTTAAGTTTATCGTTCATCTTTACCTATTTGCGCCTCCATCTGTTCATAAACCCCGTCAGGTATCGTCATTTCAAAAGTTTTGTCAATCCTGTGCGATTTTCTGGCTTTTTTAAGACATTCGGCATTGTTGCAAATATATGCGCCTCTGCCCGAAGCCTTGCCCGTTAAGTCAAGTGAAATTTCGTTTTCAGGACTTTTTACAATTCTGACAAGCTCTTTTTTTGGCTTTTGCTCACCGCAACCGTTGCATTTTCGCATTGGTATTTTCTTTTGCTTCATTGCCGTTTCTCCTTTAAAAAAATTGTTTTAAGTATTAGCCTTCATAGAAACCGCTTTCAGGCTTGATGTCGATGTTCCAGCCTGTAAGCTTTGCGGCAAGACGGGCGTTCTGACCTCTGTTGCCGATTGCAAGAGATAACTGATGGTCAGGAACGGTAACCTGACAGGTTTTCTTTTCTTCGTCAGTGATTTCAACGCTGAGAACGTTTGCAGGAGCCAAAGAAGCCGCAATAAATTCAGCAGGGTCTTCACTGTATTTAACGATATCGATTTTTTCGCCGCCGAGCACTTCAACAATATTGTTTACACGAGCGCCGCGCTGACCGATACAAGCACCGATTGGGTCAACGTTTTCGTCTGAACTGCTGACTGCCATCTTTGTTCTGGCACCTGCTTCACGCGAAATTGAGTGAATAGTAACGAGTCCGTCATAAATTTCAGGAACTTCCTGCTCGAAAAGTCTCTTTACAAGACCTGAGTGAGTTCTTGAAATCATAACTCTCGGACCGCGTTCAGTATCTTTAACTTCAACGACATATACTTTTGTAAGTTCACCTTCTGTGAATACTTCGTCAGGCACCTGTTCACTCTTTGGAAGAACTGCTGAGCCCTTGCCGATTTCAAGAGTAACGTTACCGTTGATTGGGTCAATACGGCTAACCTTTGCTGTAACAAGGTCACGGCTCTTTGACTGGAATTCTCTGATAACCTGACCGCGTTCAGCCTCTTTGATGCCTTGACGGATAACGTGCTTTGCAGTCTGTGCAGCAATACGACCAAATTTCATTGTATCAAGGTCAATCTCGAGAACTTCACCAGCTTTTGCATCTGCACGGTATTCCTTTGCATCTTCAACAAGAATATCAGTATCCTCATCTTCAATTTCTTCAACAATGTTCATGTGAAGATAAACTCTCATTGTTTTCTTTTCTGCATCGATGTCGCAAGAAACCACGTCTTTTCCGTTATAATCTTTTCTTACTGCAACAACGATTGCATTGCTGATTTTTTCATAAAGATATTCAGCCTGAATACCTTTTTCTTTTTCCATCAGCTCAACTGCTGCAAAAAATTCCTTATTCATTTTCTTCAAAACCTCCAAAATCATCCGCCTTAAACCAAGACGCTTCTTTATATTTGATATTAAGCTCTGTTTCTTCATCCAGAGCAATGGTTACGCCTTCTTTATCAAAAGCTGTGAGGATACCCTTGTATTCTCTCTTGCCCTCAAAAGCCTTGATAAGTCTAATCATAATTTTTTCGCCCATATATGCTTCAAAATGGAAATCCCTGCAAAGCTCACGCTCAATACCGGGGGACTGCACCTGAAGATTATATGCCTGTTCGATAGGGTCTGCATCATCCAACGGCTTGTCAATTGCGTGGTGCATATTAACACAATCGTCAATTGTAACTCCGTTTTCTTTGTCGATAGTAATGCGAAGATACCAACGAGCACCTTCCTTGACAAATTTAACGTCCCAAAGAATGAGACCTAATTCGTCGGCGATAGGCTTTGCGATATCCCACACCACTGCGGCGGTATTCTTTTTCATAAAAACCTCCATAATATTAAATTGTCATTTTAAAAAGCTCCGTATAAATTCAAGAGAGCGGGTCGCCCCACTCTCTGTCAATACGAATATTCTTACCGTAAAAGATAATATCATACAATTTTATAAAAATCAATAGTTTTTTGCGAAAAATTATACATTATTATAGTATATGAACATTACAAGTCATCAGCATCCTGCACAGGAACATCGGAATTTATAGGATTTCCAGTATAACTACCATTGACGTCAGTAGGAGTTTCTTCTTTTTCGCCTGACCAGATTTCAGCAATTTCAGCGGTCATTTTTTCGATTTTCCGTCTTTTTTCAGCAATTTTTTGCGCGTTGTTTCTCTTGAAAAGCATAACTTCACCTCCACAAAATTAGTTTTTACAACAAGATTTATTATTTGCAAAGAAAAATATTCAAAAAATAAAATTTGTAAAGAAAAATCTGATGATTAAATATTGACAATTGAAATTGTGTGTTGTATAATGGCTAGGAGTAAAGGTGTATTTGCCTTAATTTCGTTTTTTTGAAAGGAAAATTGTTATGAAAAAAGTTATTTCATTCGTTGTTGCAATTGCTCTTGTTCTTTCAATGAGCGTTTGCGCTTTTGCTGCTACAGAAAAGCCAACAGGCACTCCTGCTGACGGTGCTGCTCTCGGCGCTTATTATGCAGAGCTTCTTAATTCAGGTGAAGTTGAAGCATCTGTTATTGCAGGTCAAATCGTTGCTGATTATCAGGACGGTACAATTGACGAAACAACTGCTCAGGCTTTCGTTGATGCTTTGTTTGCAAATGCTGACAGCACAGATTCTGCTACTGCTGTTATCCAGCAGGTTATTGTCGGTCTTGACAGTTTAGGAATTGCAATTCCTAACATTGAGCTCCCAGAAACAGGTGATTCAGATTCAGATACTCCTGAAATCACACTTCCTGAAATCACACTTCCTGAAGATGAAGGCGATGATGAGGGCGGAAGCTTTTTCGATACAATTTTTGGAATTCTCGGCGACCTTGCAGGCAGTCTTTTAGGCGGCGATTCAGGTAGCGGTTCAGGTGATGGCGAAGGTTCAGGCGACGGTGACGGCGATGACCTTGGCTTCAATGACGGTGACGAAACAACAACAAACGGAACAGATTCACAGGTTACAAACACAGGTGACACATCAGTTGTTGCTGTTGCAACAGTTGCATTGGTTGCAGGTGCAGCACTTGTACTTACAAGAAAAAAGAGCGACGACGCTGAATAATTTTTAACATAACTTAAATTAAAATATTACAGACGGAAATCGAAAGGTTTCCGTCTTTTTTATTTAGTTCGACAAATTGGAGTTTGTCGGGCTCTTTTGTATGGTGATATCACCCTCTTGTCTCCCCTGAAAGGGGAGATGTCACGAAGTGACAGAGGGGTTATTCAATTAAACAACAAACCCCTCAGTCTCGCATACGCTCGACAGCTCC
>JAZQYK010000077.1:0-6612 GCA_045633505.1 Candidatus Fimenecus sp.
CTGCAAATAACCCTATGGGTATTCATCACGCTTGGGGACGTAGGACAAAGGATATTTTCATCCGTTACAAGTCAATGAGAGGATATGATTGCCGTCGTCAGAACGGTTTTGACTCTCAGGGACTCTGGGTTGAAGTTGAAGTTGAAAAACAGCTTGGCTTCAAAACAAAGAAAGATATTGAAAATTACGGTATGGACAAGTTTACACGTCAGTGTGTTGACCGTGTTAAGCATTTCTCAGGTATCATTACTGAACAGTCAAAGAGACTTGGTCAGTGGATGGATTGGGATAATTCATACTACACAAATACAGACCTTAACATTCAGGGTATCTGGCATTTCTTAAAGGAATGTGATAATCATGGCTGGATTCAGCGTGAATACAAGCCAATGCCTTGGTGTCCACGTTGCGGTACGTCACTTTCTGAGCACGAAATGACAGGTTCGTACAAGATGATGACACACAATTCAGTTTTCTTCAAACTTCCTATTGAAGAGCTTGATTCAAAAATCCTTGTTTGGACAACTACTCCTTGGACATTGTCTTCAAACGTTGCTTTGGCAGTTAATCCTGAAATTGACTACGTTGAGGTTAAAATCAAGAGTGACGAACAGACTCTTATTCTTGCAAAAAATGCTATCAAGTACCTTGGTGATGATAAACTTGAAGTTATCCGTGCATTAAAGGGTGAAGAACTTGTTGGTCTTCATTATGAAACTTGCTTCGCCGACATTGAGGCACAGCAGGGCTTCGAACACAAAATCGTTGCTTGGGAAGACGTTGCCGCTGACGAAGGTACGGGCGTTGTTCACATTGCTCCTGGTTGCGGTATCGAAGACTTTGAGCTTGGTGAAAGACTTGGTCTTCCAAAGGTTATGCCTATTGACGATATGGGTATTTACCTTGACGGCTTTGGATTTATGACTGGTAAAGACAGTCACACAATCGCTGACGAAGTTTTTGCAAAACTTGACGAACAAAACAAACTTTATAAAGTTGAACCACACGAGCATAGCTATCCGGTATGCTGGAGATGTAAGAGTGAAATTGTTTTCCGTCTTGTTCCTGCTTGGTACATTAAAACTGCTGAAATCAAGCCAAAACTTATTGAATGTGCAAATTCAGTTAAATGGGAACCTGCTTCAAACGGTAAGCGTATGAACGACTGGCTTACAAATATGGGTGACTGGAATATTTCCCGTAAACGTTATTACGGTATGCCACTTCCTTTCTATCCATGTAGCTGTGGTCATATCACAGTAATCGGTTCAAAGGATGAGCTTCGTGAAAATGCAGTAAATCCTGCACAAGTTGATGCACTTCCTGAACTTCACAGACCTTGGGTTGACGAGGTTAAGATTAAATGTTCTCATTGTGGAAAAGAAGTTTCCCGTGTTTCTGATATCGGTGACGTTTGGCTTGATGCAGGTATCGTTCCGTTCTCAACACTTGGTTATTTTACAGACCGTGATGCTTGGGAAAAGAACTTCCCGGCAGAATGGGTTACAGAAATGCACGAACAAGTTCGTCTCTGGTTCTATTCAATGCTCTTTATGAGTACTGTGCTTGTTGGTAAGGCTCCTTATGAAAGAGTTGTTACTAACGGAATGGTTGTTGCTGAAGACGGCTCTAAATTCTCAAAAACAGGCTTTATGATTAAATTTGATGAAGCTGCTGAAAAAATCGGTGCCGATACAGTTCGTTATCTTTATGCAAGTGCACCGACAAACAACGACGTTCGTTTCGGTTATAACCTTGGTGACGAGGCAAGAAGAAAGATGCTTGGTTTCTGGAATATTTATACATTCTTTGATACCTATGCACAGCTTGATAAACCAAATTTTGCTGATTACAAGATTGACTATTCAAAGCTGACTCCAATTGATAAGTGGCTTGTTGTCAGAACTAATGAGTTTTTAAATAAAGCAACCTCATATATGGATGATTATAAGTCATCTGCAATGATTAAGGACTTTGAAATTTTTGTTGATGATATTTCTAACTGGTATATCAGAACAAACCGTCGTCGCTTCTGGAAAACAGAAGACCAAGCTGACAAGATGGTTGCTTACTGGACACTTTTCAATGCTCTTAAAGTTTGCGTGCAGACGATTGCACCAATCACACCGTTTATGACAGAGTATATCTGGCAGAATCTTATTAAAGTATGTGACCCAACTGTTGCAGAATCAGTTCATTTAAGTGATTGGCCAACAGCTCTTGAGGGTGTTGAAGATGATGGTGTTATTGAACAGACTGCTCTTGTTCGTGAAGTTATTGCAACTGCAATGAGACTTCGTAATGAGCAACAGATTAAGGTTCGTCAGCCGCTTTCAAAGCTCTTTATTTGCTGTGACGGTGCAACTGCTGATAAAATCAAGACTTTTGAGAAAAATATTCTTGACGAACTCAATATCAAGACAGTTGAATATATTGACGATATCAACGTTCTTGAGGACCAGTTCTTAGCAGTTAACTTCAGAGTTGCTGGTGCTGTTCTTAAGCAAAATGTTAATAAGATGAAGCAGACTCTTGAAACACTTTCGGCAGACGAAATGAAAGCGCTTACCGCAGCAGTTATTGCAGGTGGTGAGGTTTCAGTTCCCGGCTGGGATGAAAAATTCGATGCATCTGTTTTTGCAGTTCAATCAAAGACTAAGGAAGGTGTTGTTTCAGCAGAATTTGCTGAAAACAGTGTTGTAGCACTTGACATTGTTCTTACTGATGAGCTTCTTAAAGAAGGCGTTGTTCGTGATATTATCCGTCAGTGTCAGGTAGCTCGTAAAGAAGCCGGTTATCAGGTTGAACAGAGAATTATCGCGGCTATCAATACTGATGATGAGTTTATCATAAATGCACTTACTGAAAAACTTGCTTATGTTGCAAGTGAACTTCTTGCTGATAACCTTGTTCTTAATGCAGAATTGAAAGCAGATTATTCAAACGAGTTCACAGTAAATGACAAAAAAGTTACTGTATCAGTAGCAAAAGGAGAATAAAAGATGTTTCAGGTTACAAAAGATATGAATATCGGCGAAATCCTTGATAATGCAAGAGAAACAGTGCCGTTTTTCTTAAATCTCGGTATGCATTGTCTTGGCTGTCCTTCAGCTCGCGGTGAAACAGTTGAACAGGCTTGTATGGTTCACGGTGTTGACCCTGATGAATTTGTTGAAGGTATCAACGAATTTCTTAAAGCAAATGCAAACAAATAATTAACAAAATCCCCCTATTACAGTAGGGGGATTTTGTTCAAAAGAGGTGAATTGTGTGCAACTTGACAGCAGACTTATGGCAGTAGCCGGTTTAGTCAGAAAAGATAAATACTTTGCAGATATCGGTACTGACCACGCCTATCTTCCCGTGTGGCTTATTGAAAACGGAATAATTAACAGAGCGGTTGCGGCTGATTTGCGAAAAGGCCCGCTTGAAAATGCAAAAGAAACTGTTGTTTCACACAATCTGGTTGATAAAATTGAACTTCGTTTATCCGACGGTCTTGATAATTTTATGGAAAACGAGGCCGAAGAAATTGCTGTTGCAGGTATGGGAGGACTGCTTATATCTGAATTCATCAACAGAACAGAATGGCTTAAAAATAAAGAGGTTCATTTAATTCTACAGCCAATGACACATACTGAAGAATTAAGAAAAACTCTTTTTGATAACGGTTTTATAATTGATAATGAGGTCGTTGCGAAAGACGGTGACAAACTTTACATAGTTTTAAGTGCATTTTATTATGGCGATGCAACTGCTTATACTGACTTTGACTTGATTGTGGGCAGATTACCGTATAATAACGACGATTTATCAAGAGAGTATTTGAATAAAATTTTTAATAAATATAATAAAAAACTTTCTGCTTTGAAAAATGCAAATAAAGAATGTAACGATTTAGAAATGATAGTAGGGGAGTTGAGAAAATGGCAACAGTAAAGGAAATTTATAGTTTTATTGATTCAATTGCACCTTTTAATACGCAGGAGGAATGGGACAATTCAGGACTTCTTGTAGGCGATGAAAACAAAGACGTTAATAAAATTTTATTTGCTCTTGATATTACAACTGATATTCTAAATCAGGCCGTCAGCTGTGGTGCAGATTTAATAATTACTCATCATCCTTTGATTTTTAAACCTATTTCAAACGTTTTAAGTGATACAATCGTTTATAAGCTCATCGAGAATAAAATCAGTATAATTTGCGCTCACACTAATTTTGATAAAGCAGTTGATGGTGTTAATGATATCTTGTGCCAAACTGTTAACTTTGATAAGTTTGAAAAGATTGATGGAACTTGCCTTAATATCGGCTGTTTTGAAAAAGAAATTTCAATAACGGATTTTGTAAATAATATAAAAACCGCACTTGGTTGTGTTGTTCGATACAATTCCCTTGAAAAAGAAATTAAAAAAGTAGCTGTTTGCAGTGGTTCAGGCAGTGATTATCTTGAACTTGCCAAAGAACTCAATTGTGATGCTTTACTTACAGGAGATGCTTCTCATCATGCGTTTCTTGATGCAAACGAAATGGGTCTTGTTTTGTTTGCTTGTGGGCATTTTGAAACTGAAAATATTGCAATCAAACCGCTTTTAGAGAAAATTAAAAACGAGTTTGATATTAACTGTGCATTAGCAACACAGAATACACCTGTAATCACCATTTAAAGAGGTTTTATGGCATTAGACGGAATAACTTTAGGACTTGTAAAAAACGAGCTTTCAGGCTATATTCTGGGCTCTAAAATCGATAAGATACATCAGCCGTCCAAAAATGAGCTGGTGTTGATTTTGCGTACCCGAAACGGCGGATACAGGCTTTATCTTTCCTGCGACGGACAAAGTCCGAGAGTACATTTGACACGATACAACCTTGAAAATCCAAAAGTTCCGCCAATGCTTTGTATGTTGATGCGAAAAAGACTTTGCGGTTCAACACTTACAAATATTTCTCAGATTAATAATGACAGAATAATAATATTTGAGTTTGACGGTACGACTGAAATCGGTGATAAAACGACTTATTATCTTGTTTGTGAGATTATGGGACAGAGAAGTAATATTATTCTCTGTGATGCTGAATATAAAATTATTGATTCAGTTAAACGAATTGATGAGGAAAAATCTTCTGTAAGAGAGATTTTGCCGGGACTTCGATATGAATTACCGCCGATGCAGGAAAAGTGTAATATTCACATCGAGTCAAGTGCTTTAATTACCGAAAAAATCCTTGCTAATCCTGAAAAAATGCTTTCAAAGGCAATATTAGAAACGGTTGAAGGATTGTCACCGATAGTTGCCCGTGAAATTGCTTACAGAACTGTTTATGGTGATAAACAAGTGGGTTTGTTGCTGGATATCGAAAAAGAAAGATTGGAAAATGAAATAAACATTATTAAGAAAGATATTGTTAATAATAAATCTTTTTATATGCTTATTTCACCTGATAAGCTGCCGTTTGATTTTTCGTTTACCGATATTCGTCAATACGGTTCAGCTCTTACCAAAAAGCAATACGGTTCAATTTCGGAGTTGCTTGATGATTTTTATTTTGAAAAGGATAAAATCAACAGAACAAAAAGAAAAGCGGCAGATTTGTTCAAACTGCTTAATAGCGCTATTGAACGTACCACAAGAAAAATCAATAATAGGCGGATTGAACTGGAAAAAAGTGAAAATCGTGAACAAATACGTATATATGCCGAATTGATTACCGCTAATCAATATCGAATTACTGAAAAATCTTCTGTTTATAAACTTGAAAATTACTATGACAACAATAATTTGATTGATATTCCCGTTAATCCGGCATTAAGCCCTTTGCAAAATGCCCAGAAGTATTTTAAGGAGTATAAAAAGGCTGTAAACGCCGAAAAAATGCTTTATAATCTTATTGATGAAGGCGAGCAGGAACTTGTCTATCTTGACTCTGTGCTTGATAATTTGTCCCGCGCAGAAACTGAACGAGAAATTTCAGAAATCAGGGATGAATTGGAACAGGGTGGATATGTAAAAATCAAAAAAGGCAACAAGCAGAAAAAAGAGAAAGCATTGCCACCAATTGAATATGCTTCAAGCGACGGTTTTAAAATTATTGTTGGCAGAAATAACGTGCAGAATGATGTTCTCACTTTGAAAACTGCAATGAATTATGATATGTGGCTTCATATTCAAAAATATGCAGGTTCACACACGATTATAGTTGCCGACAAAAAAGAAATTACTGAAACTGCAATTTATGAAGCGGCTTGTATTGCGGCATATCACAGCAAAGCAAAGGATTCATCATCAGTTGCGGTTGATTATACGCTTGTTAAAAACGTAAAAAAACCAACTGGCGCAAAGCCTGGTAAGGTGATTTATAACACATACAATACCGTTTATGTCACACCTGAAAAAGACTTTGTTGAAAAATTAAAAGTAAATAAATAAAAATGGCAGGTGTAACAACCTGCTATTTTTTTTGTTACACAAATTTGACTTTGTCGAGCTCTTTTATATACACATTTTACGTAGGGGCTGGCGTCCCCGACAGCCCGAAATAAGTAACAGCAAAACCTACGGGTCGTCGAGACGCCGACCCCTACAATGCACTAATTGCGTTGTTCTG
>JAZQYK010000078.1:0-7766 GCA_045633505.1 Candidatus Fimenecus sp.
CGTTGTTCTGTAGGGTCGGGTCTCTGTGCCCGACCGCAAGTTTGCGGTAAATTTTCGGGCAGGCACGGAGACCTGCCCCTACAATCGAGCATATTGGTGATATATAAAATTGCGTCGCAGACCCTTAATTTTGCACTTTGCGTTTTGCATTTTGCACTTCCCCGACAAACCCCAATTTATTGACCGATTACTGCAAAATGGTGGAGGGATTCCCTCCGCCGATTTTTTACCAATTTTACAAACGAGGTGAATAAAATGTACAATTTTACAGGCTTTACAGAAAAGGCAAACTCTGCTCTTAACAAAGCAGTTGACTCTGCTGAAAATCTTGGCCACACTTATATCGGCAGTGAGCATATCCTTTTGGGACTTACTGACAGTAACGACAGTGTCGCCGGCCGACTTCTTAATTCAAAAGGAATAACTTATCGAAAAATTACAGATTTAATCAAGGCAGGTGTAGGTGCAGGATTGCCGACGGAGCTGACTCCTGCGGATTTCACTCCGAGAAGCAAACACATTATCGAGTCTGCCGTAATGCTAAGCAATTCCTTAAAGCAAAGCCTTGCGGGAACGGAGCATCTGCTTTTGTCCCTTTGCCGTGAGGGAAACGGATATGCTTGTGACCTGTTAAACCGTGCAGGAACGTCACCCTCAACGGTAATTAAGGAATTGACGGCGCTCACAAGTAATAATAAATCCTCCGCTTCAAAGCAGAATGGCAACAAAAACTCACAAAGTACACTTGAAAACTTTGCAAGGGATTTGACCGCTCTTGCAAAGGAAAACAAAATTGACCCCGTTATTTGCAGGGACGAGGAAATTCAACGTGTTATCCAGATTTTAAGCCGCCGTACAAAAAACAATCCTTGTCTTATCGGTGAGCCCGGTGTGGGCAAAACCGCAATAGCCGAAGGACTTGCTTTGAAAATTGCAAAGGGTCAAGTGCCCGAAATTCTTAATGATAAAAGGATTTTATCACTTGATTTAACAGGAATGGTGGCAGGAACAAAATATCGTGGCGACTTTGAAGAAAGAATTAAAAAAGTTATTGACGAAGTAAAAAACGCCACTGATATTATTCTCTTTATTGACGAGGTACACACCCTTATCGGTGCGGGAAGCGCCGAGGGTGCAGTTGATGCCGCCAACATTTTAAAGCCGTCACTTGCCCGTGGCGAGTTGCAGGTAATCGGCGCAACAACCATTGACGAATACAGAAAAAACATTGAAAAGGATGCCGCTCTTGAGCGTCGTTTTCAGCCCGTAAACGTTGGTGAACCCACAAAAGAGGCTACCGTTGAAATTCTAAAGGGTATCCGTGATAAATACGAAGCGCATCATAAGGTGAAAATTACCGACGAAGCAATCAACAGTGCCGTTGAGCTTTCAACAAGATATATCAGCGACCGATTTTTGCCTGACAAGGCAATTGATCTGATAGATGAAGCGGCTTCAAAGGTAAGACTTAAAAGTTTTACCGCACCGCCTGAAATCAAGGATTTGGAATTGAAAGTACAACAGGTTCAGGCAGAAAAAGAAATGGCTGTCAGTCAGCAGAATTTTGAAAGAGCCGCCGTACTTCGTGATGAAGAAAAAGAATTGTTGCAGAAATACAACACAGAAAAAGTAAAATGGCAAAATGACGGCGCAAACCGTGATTTGCAGGTTACAGAAACCGATATTGCCGAAATCGTGTCAGGCTGGACGGGAGTTCCAATCACCCAGATGACCGAAGAAGAAAGTGAAAGACTTCTTAAAATGGAGACTGAACTTCACGAAAGAATTGTCGGTCAGGACACAGCCGTTTCAGCAGTTGCCCGTGCAATACGCCGAGGCAGAGCAGGTCTTAAAGACCCGAAAAGACCGATTGGCTCGTTTATATTCTGCGGTCCGACGGGTGTTGGTAAAACAGAACTCACAAAAGCTCTTGCCGAGAGTATGTTCGGTGACGAAAATGCAATGATAAGACTTGATATGAGTGAGTTTATGGAAAAGCATACCGTATCAAAACTTATCGGCTCACCGCCCGGTTACGTTGGCTTTGACGAGGGTGGACAGCTGACGGAAAAAATCCGCAGAAAGCCTTATTCAGTCGTGCTTTTTGACGAGATTGAAAAAGCGCATCCCGACGTTTTCAATATGCTTTTACAAATTCTTGATGACGGAGTTTTAACTGACTCACAAGGCAGAAAAGTGGATTTCAAAAACTGTGTAATCATAATGACCTCTAACGTTGGCGCAAGAATGATTACCGAAGAAAAAGCCGCGTTTGGTTTTACTGCAAATGAAAACAGCCACTCTGACGAGAAAATCAAAGAAGCTGTTATGGGTGAACTAAAAAACACCTTCCGTCCTGAATTTTTAAACAGAATTGACGATATAATCGTTTTCACAAGGCTTTCTGAAGAAGATATCAAGAAAATAGCAAAACGCCTTTTATTAAATCTTGAAAACAGAATGAAATCACTTGAAATCACAATGAACTTTGATGAAAGCGTAGTGGAATTCGTATCAAAGGAAGGCTTTGACAAAATCTACGGTGCAAGACCGTTAAAAAGAGCAATTCAAACAAAAATTGAGGATGTTTTATCTGAAAAAATCCTTGATAAAACCCTCAAAAAAGGAATGTCGTATAATTGCAGAATTGAGAATTCAGAATTAAAAATTGAAGGTTTACAGAGGCTTATTTAACGTCGGATTTTCTTGAAATAAATTTATTAAAGGCAGGTCTTCGCACCTGCCTTTAATTGCGTCTTCACCGTCGGTCAGTCTCAAAGAACTTACTTTTTACCTTGAAAAATACAAAAAAAATATCTATTTACCTATTTATTATTTTATAAAAATGGTGTACAATATTATGGATAATGGAAAAATATATCTAATTGTATATAAATACGAGGTAAGATTATGTTTGTTGATATTGCTAAAATCAAGATTAAAGCCGGTGACGGCGGTAACGGTGCCGTTGCCTTTCACCGTGAAAAATATATAAACGCAGGTGGTCCTGACGGTGGCGACGGTGGCCGTGGTGGCAACATTGTTTTCAAGGTTGATGACAACCTCTCTACTCTTGCCGATTTCCGTTACAAGAGAAAATACAAGGCTGAAGCTGGTGCTAACGGTAGCGGTGGCAAACGAAGTGGTAAAAAAGGCAAGGACCTAATTATCAAAGTGCCACGCGGTACTATTATCCGTGAGGTTGAGAGTGGAGTTGTTATGGCAGATATGTCAACCGATGAAGAATTTATCGGTGCTAAAGGTGGCCGTGGCGGTTGGGGTAATTCACACTTTGCTACATCCACTCGCCAAACACCAAAATTTGCTAAAAATGGTGCTCCCGGTGAAGAATGGGAAGTAAGCCTTGAATTAAAGCTTATCGCTGATGTTGGACTTTTAGGTTTCCCAAACGTTGGTAAATCATCACTTATTTCAGTAGTTAGTCAGGCAAAGCCGATTGTTGGTGACTATCATTTCACAACAATTATTCCTGTCTTGGGAGTTGTTTCAATGGGTCCTGAAAAGAGCTTTGTTATGGCAGATATTCCTGGTCTTATTGAAGGTGCTGCTGAGGGTATCGGTCTTGGTCACGAGTTTCTTCGTCATGTTGAACGTTGCAGAATGCTTGTTCACATTGTTGACGTTGCAGGTAGCGAAGGCAGAAATCCGATTGAAGACTTTGAAGCAATCAATGCTGAGCTTGAGAAATTTAACCCTGAACTCGCAAAATGTCCGCAGATTGTTGCAGGTAATAAAATTGACTTGGCAAGTGACGAACAGTTAGCGGAATTCCGTGAGTATATTGAAGGCAAAGGTTACGAATACTATGAAATAGTAGCACCAATTCAGCATAACACCCAAGAGCTTATCAATGCGGTTGCTCGAAAGCTTGACACACTCCCACCTATCAAATTCTATGAGAGCGAAGAAATCCCAATGGAAGTTATCGCAAACAAATCCAACGATGGCTTCACAGTTACTGTTGAAGATGACGTATATATTGTGGAGGCTGAATGGATTTACAGAATTCTTTGTCAAACAGACCTTGACGATTATGAATCACTTCAATATTTCCAGAGAGTTATTCAGGAACGTGGTGTTATTCAGGCACTTATTGATAAAGGTATTCAGGAGGGTGACACAGTCAGCATCTATGACTTAGAGTTTGACTATGTTCCATAAAGATATGAGATTATACGGAAAAAATATTAAGGTGGACACACTGAGTCCTTTAACACTCGCCTTTACAGGTGACGCAGTATTTTCACTTTTTATTCGTGAAATGCTTGTCTGTGATGCCAATCGTCCTGTTGGCGAGTTACATAAGCTTTCGGTTCAATCTGTGAAAGCCTCAGCACAGGCTCGTGCTATGCGAGAAATTATGCCAATGCTCACAGAAAAAGAGATGGATGTTTTCAAACGTGGCAGAAATGCACATACATCCCACACTCCTAAGAATCAAAGTGGATGTGACTATCATTATGCAACGGGCTTTGAGGCGCTTGTGGGATATTTATATTTAAAAGACGAGTCAGAAAGGCTTAATCTGTTACTTAATGAAGTCATCAAAATTTTTAAGGATGACGAGAGTGAGAATTCACAGAAACAAAGTTAAAGAATTTATTATTGATACTTTTATATTTGTTATTGGCGGAGTTTTGTATTCAGTTGCAATTAACTGTTTTCTGTCAAAAAACAATATTTTAAACGGCGGTTTTACGGGTATTGCAACGATTCTTAACTATCTTTTTGCTTTGCCCATTGGTACGGTAATTTTCATAATGAACGTCCCCCTTTTCTTTATTGCTTTTAAAAAGTTGGGGGCGAAATTCGTTCTTCGCACTTTTTGGGCAACACTTATAAATTCCACAATTATCGACTTGGGTATGTTTTTGCCCGTTTATAAAAATGACTTATTACTTTCATCACTTTTTGGTGGTGCACTTGTGGGGCTTTCTCTTGGAATAATATTTATCCGCAATGCTACAACGGGCGGTGTTGATATTATTGCAAAGCTGGTTAAAATTAAATTTCCACAGATTTCAATTGGACGAAGTATTTTGATTTTTGACGCTTTCGTTGTTATTTTCGGCGGAATTATTTACAGAAATTTTGAATCAATGCTTTATGCCTCCGTTGTAATTTTCGTCAGCGCACAAGTGCTTGATTTCGTAATTTTCGGTGTCAGCCGCGGCGCTATGATTCTTATTATCTCGGAAAAAAGTGAAACAATACGCAATTTGATTATCAAAGACCTTGACCGCGGCGTTACTGTTTTAAAGGCGCAGGGCGGATATTCAAAGGCTGACAAAGACGTGCTTTTGTGTGCGTGTTTTGATAATCAAACACACAAACTGATTAAGAAAATAAAATCCGCTGATGAAAATGCTTTTTTCATTGTGACACAGTCAAAGCAAATTCTCGGTAATGGATTTATTAACAGCTGAAGGAGGCAAAAATGATGAAAATTGACAAATTCACCTTATCCCGAAAATGCAGTTATTGGCGGTCCTTCAAAGCGAAGTAACGGCTTAATACTTTTCGGAATTTTCTTCATTCTCGGTTCACTTCCCTTTTTAGTTATTCTTTTTGGTAACCACGAAAAAGCACCAAAAGTTGATAAAATGGGTATTCTTATGGGGTCGATAATCGCAATTGTGGGTTACGGTGCGTTGGCTATGATTTGCGGCGGCTTTTCCCCTATTGTAATTTTAAAGTATATTGATTCTTCGTTTATTCTTCCAATGATTATTCCTTTTTTAATGATTTTTGCAGGTATATTTGCAGTTATTAAAGGTACTGTTTTTTATAAACCAAAAGACTAATTTCTATATAAGAGGTAAAATATGGCAAAGAAAGAAAACATTAGAAATTTCTCAATTATTGCTCACATCGACCACGGCAAAAGCACTCTTGCAGACAGACTTTTAGAGCTTACTGAAACTGTTGCAAAGCGTGATATGACTGAGCAGTTGCTTGACAATATGGACCTTGAGCGTGAGCGCGGAATTACAATCAAGGCACACGCAGTTAAGCTGGATTACAAGGCAAAAGACGGCGAAACTTATGAGCTTAATCTCATTGACACTCCCGGTCACGTTGACTTTAACTATGAGGTTTCCCGTTCACTTGCTGCTTGTGAGGGTGCGGTGCTTATCATTGACGCTTCACAAGGTGTGGAGGCTCAGACACTTGCAAATACATATTTAGCACTTGACCACGACCTTGAGTTAGTGCCTGTTATAAATAAAATCGACTTACCTGCCGCTGACCCTGACAGAGTTGCAAACGAGGTTGAAGAGGTAATCGGTCTTCCTTGTGACGAAGCGCCAAGAGTTTCTGCAAAGACAGGTCAGAACATTGAGCAGGTCCTTGAAAGCATTGTTGACCTTGTTCCACCACCTGAAAATCACGATGACAAACCGCTTCGCGCCTTGGTTTTTGACTCGGTATATGACAGCTATAAGGGTGTTATCGTTTACGTTCGTATTATGGACGGTAAAATCAAGCCCGGCGACACAATGAGAATGATGGCAACGGGGGCTGAATTTACCGTTGTCGAAGTTGGATATATGCGTCCAAACGCTATGGAGCCACAAAAAGAGCTTACCTCAGGTGAGGTTGGTTATATCACAGCATCAATTAAAACTGTCAGCGATGCCCGTGTCGGTGACACGGTTACAACTGCCCAAAATCCTGCAAGTGAGGCATTAGCAGGATACAGAAAAGTTAACCCTATGGTGTTCTGCGGTGTTTATCCTGCTGACGGCGCTGACTATGAAAATCTTCGTGAAGCACTTGAAAAATTGCAGTTAAACGATGCTGCTTTGTCTTTTGAGCCTGAAACGTCGGGTGCTTTAGGCTTCGGTTTCCGTTGTGGTTTCTTGGGACTTTTACACCTTGAAATCATTCAGGAAAGACTTGAAAGAGAATATAACCTTGACCTTGTAACAACAATTCCAAGCGTTATTTATAAGGTTCACCTTACAAACGGTGATGTAATCGAAATTGACAACCCAAGTCATTATCCTGACCCTGCAAATATTGACTATTGCGAAGAGCCAACAGTTGAAGCTCACATTTATGCTCCGCCTGAATACATCGGTGCAATTATGAATCTTTGTCAGGACAGACGCGGTGTTTACGTGAACACTACTCACTTGGCATCTGACCGAGTTGATTTGCATTATATTTTACCACTTAACGAAATTATCTATGACTTCTTTGATGTGCTTAAATCCCGTACTCGCGGTTATGCTTCATTCGACTATGAAATGAGTGATTATCAGCGTTCAAGCATCATTAAACTTGACGTACTTCTCAACGGTGATATTATTGATGCGCTTTCATTTATGATTCACTCTGAAAAGGCTTATGCAAAGGCTCGCAGAATTGCTGAAAAACTTAAAGACAATATTCCGCGCCAGATGTTTGAAATTCCGATACAGATGGCAATCGGCGGCAAGGTTATTGCCCGTGAGACCGTTAAGGCTATGCGAAAAGACGTTCTTGCAAAGTGCTATGGCGGTGACATTACCCGTAAAAAGAAATTGCTTGAAAAACAGAAGGAAGGTAAAAAGCGCATGCGCCACTTCGGTACTGTTGAAGTACCACAAGAAGCTTTTATGGCGGTGCTTAAACTTGATGATGAATAAAGAAATTTTTGAAAGACTTAATGAATTAGCAATAGAATATAAAAAAATCGAGCACCCTGCAGCATTCACAATGGAAGAAATCGAGGAATATCACCTTACTGAAAACGGTCA
>JAZQYK010000079.1:0-16177 GCA_045633505.1 Candidatus Fimenecus sp.
CTCCCGTTGAAGTGACTGACCTTCGTGATATCGAGTCTTGCGCAAAACTTATTGCAAGATTTTTAGAAAGGGTGTGAGTATATGAATTTTGAACGACTTAAAACACTTTGTATGCTCAACTCAACTTCGGGTGACGAAAAAGAGGTTCGTGATTTTATCATTTCTCAATTACCTGATGATTGTGACTATGTTGTTGACCCAATGGGCAACCTGATTGTAAATAAAAAGGGCGAAATTGAACCTGAAAATAAAGTAGCACTTTTTGCACATATGGATGAAGTGGGATTTATCGTAACTTATATTACTGAAGACGGCTTTGTAAACGTGGATACCGTTGGCGGAATTGATGATTCAGCGCTCTTTGGTAAAAAAATAACTATAAACGATTGTGTCGGTGTTGCAGGGGCAAAAGCCATCCACCAATGTTCAGGTGACGAAGCAAAGAAAATTCCTGAAATCAGCAATATTTCGGTTGACTTCGGCTTTGAAAGCCGTGAAGAAGCTGAAAAATACATTTCGCTTGGCGATTGTGGTTATTTCAAGTCGGATTTTGTTGAATTCGGCAAGGATATGATTAAATCTAAAGCTCTTGATGACAGACTCGGTTGCGAGATTATGCTTGAACTTTTAGAGGAAAAGTCAAAAATTAACTACACCTGCGTTTTTACCGTGCAAGAAGAAGTTGGCACTCGCGGTGCGACTGTTTCTGCATATATCGTAAAGCCTGATTATGCCATTGTAATCGAAACTACGACGGCATCTGACATTCCCGACACACCTGACAATAAAAAGGTTTGTAAGGTTGGCGGGGGTGCTGTGGTGTCCTTTATGGACAGAGGCACGGTTTACAATAAGGATTTATATAAAAAGGCAAGAGAAATCGCTGATAAAAACGGTATCGCAAATCAGACCAAAACCGTTGTGGCAGGGGGAAATGACGCCTCTGCAATTCACAAGTCGGCAGGTGGAGTTAAAACTGTTGCGGTATCTTTGCCTTGCAGATATATTCATTCTTCAGCTTCTGTGGGTAGTAAGGCAGATATGGAAGCTGTAAAGGCTCTCACAAAAGCACTTTTAGAGGAGTTTGCAAATGGTTAAATCTATGAATTTTCTTGATAAGTTAATTTTTAACTATTTAGAAAAAGAACGCACGGCGATTCTTCTTTCACAAACGGGATTTTTTATAGATTGTGAACTGAATGACGGAGCATTATGGGCTCAATTTGACGAAGAAAATAATATTATTGCAATAATTTCGGGGGACAATGAAAAATGCGTTGCTTTCGCAAGTGAAAACGCTGATTTTGAAGAGCTTTCTTTTGTGATAAACGGCACGATTCTTTCTTCTGATAAATTGCCTTATAAGCAAATAGATAAAAAATATCTATTGCATATTTCATTAAGTGAAATTGCGGCAGAAAAGGGTATAAAATATACTCATTACAATAAGATTGAAAAGCTGAATGATAAACTTACACCCGACCACACTACCGTTAAAAAGTTTTTGCATTTGCACGGATGCTGTGAAGGCGCAGTAATCGAGAAAAATTTACAGACAATAAGCGGCGGATTTATTTCATTCAATAAAGATTTAGCCTTTATTTCAGACGTTTTTACAAAAGAAAAATATCGCGGTCAGGGTTACGGCAAGGCGATAGTTAAAAAGTTGCTACGCACGTCTCCGCGAAAAGACGTTTATTTAATTTCAAAGGAGCATAACCTTGATTTTTACAAAAAACTCGGCTTTGAAGTCGTGAAAGATATATACGAATACAAAACAAATTAAACTAAAAGGAAAATTAAAATGTTTTTTGAAATCAGCGACAGAATTAAAGAATTATCAAATACAGCACTCCAAAAAGCAACTCCCGTGTTCAAAGGGATTGACGAATTAACGGAGTATAATCAGCAAAAGGTGCTGTCGGCATTTATCAGAAACCGCGTTGATGAAACAGATTTCAACACTTCAACGGGCTATGGTTATGGCGACAAGGGCAGAGAAAAACTTGACGTCCTCACTGCTGACATTTTCGGTGCAGAAAGTGCTATAATCCGTGCAGGCGCCTTGGCAAGCGGCACTCACACTCTTGCGGTTTGCCTCTATGGTATTCTTCGTCCGAATGACACAATGCTTTGTGTTACGGGCGCACCTTATGACACTCTTCACTCAACAATCGGTCTTGGCGGCAAAAATATGGGCGACGGCACTCTGGCTGATTTCGGCGTTCACTATATGCAAATTGATTTGACTGAAAATGACGAACTTGATTATGCGGCCATTGAAGAATGTGCAAAAGATAAAGACGTAAGAATGGTTTATATTCAGCGTTCTCGCGGATATTCACTTCGCCACACAATTTCAATTGCCGAAATTGAGAAGGTCTGTGAAATCGTGCACAGAGTAAATAAACGAGCAATCGTAATGGTTGACAACTGCTACGGAGAATTTACGGAAAGACAAGAGCCAACTGAAGTTGGGGCAGATTTAATGGCGGGGTCTCTCATTAAAAACGCAGGTGGCGGAATTGCTTCTTGCGGCGGTTATATTGCAGGCAGAAAAGATTTAGTCGAGCTTTGCGGTTACCGTCTCACTACTCCCGGCTTGGGAACAGAGGTTGGTGCTACGTTAGGTCAGAACAGAAGCGTGTTTATGGGACTTTTTAATGCACCACACGTTGTGGGTGAGGCTCTCAAAACCGCAGTTTTTGCGGCAGCTGTTTATACCGAACTGGGCTTCAAGGTAACTCCAACGGTTAATGAAAGCCGTCACGACATTATTCAGGCGATTTGTCTTGAAAATCCCGAAAATCTTATTGCGTTCTGTCAGGGACTTCAAAAAGGTGCTCCCGTTGACTCTTACGTAACGCCTGAACCTTGGGATATGCCGGGATATGATAATCAGGTTATTATGTCGGCAGGCGCATTCACGTCGGGGTCTTCAATAGAATTGTCAGCAGACGCTCCGCTTCGTGAACCTTTTGCCGTATGGATGCAGGGCGGACTTAATTTCCATAGCGGTAAAATCGGCGTAATGTTAGCAACTGAAGAAATGCTGAAAAGGGGTCTTATAAAATGAAATTGATGCATCTTAAAAGCGGTACTGACGTGCGCGGTGTTGCAGTTGCAACTGAAAAATATCCTGAAATTCAGTTGACTGATGAGGCTGTTAAAGAAATCAGCGCTTCATTCATTGATTTTCTTTGCGAAAGAAAGAACAAAAAGGCAGAAGAACTTTTGGTGTCCGTTGGCCACGATTCAAGAATTTCTGCCGATAGAATAAAAAAGGCGGTTGTTGAAATAATTACAGGTATGGGAGTAAACGTGCTTGATTGCTCATATTGTTCAACTCCTGCTATGTTTATGACGACTGTTACTGAAAAATGTGACGGCGCAATTCAGATTACTGCAAGTCATCATCCTTTTGACAGAAACGGACTTAAATTTTTCACCCGTGACGGCGGATTGTCAGGCGACGAGCTTAAAAGCATACTGGCAAATGCCGAAAAAGAAAAGTCACGTGAGTTGAATAAAAACGGAACAATAACAAATATAAATTATATTGCGGAATATTCAAAAATGCTTCGTGATATGATAAAAGAAGGGGTTGGAGCAAAGGATTACGACAACCCTTTGAAAGATTTTAAAATTGCGGTCGATGCAGGAAACGGCGTCGGCGGATTTTATGCTAATGAAGTGTTAGCTCCTTTGGGCGCAGACGTTTCTGCAAGTCAGTTTTTAGAGCCTGACGGAATGTTCCCAAATCATATTCCAAACCCTGAAAATAAGATTGCAATGGAATTCATCCGTAAGGCAACCGTTGAAAATAATTGCGATTTAGGTGTAATTTTTGATACTGACGTTGACCGTGCATCCTGCGTTGACAGCAAGGGCGACGAAATAAACCGTAATTCAATCGTTGCATTGGCATCGGTTATTGCACTTGAGGGCAACGAGGGTGGCAGTATTGTTACTGACTCCGTTACAAGTGACGGACTTCGTGAATTTATTGAGGATACTCTTGGCGGTAAGCATATCCGTTTTAAACGAGGATATAAAAATGTAATTGATGAGGCAATCCGCAGAACTGAATTGGGAGAAAACGTACCTCTTGCAATTGAAACGTCGGGCCATGCGGCATTTAAAGAAAACTATTATCTCGATGACGGCGCATATTTGATTACCAAAATTATTATTAAAGCTGCGGTGTTGAGAAATCAGCAGAAGTTTATCGGGGACTGCATTTCACAGTTGAAAAAGCCAAAAGAAGAAAAGGAATTAAGATTTAATATTACGGAAGATGATTTCCGTCCGATAGGAGAAAAACTGATTGAAGAAATCAAGGCTTTGGCAGAAAAAGAACCTGAAATGATTTTAGCCCCTGATAATTACGAGGGTGTGCGAGTTTCTTTTAAAGATGAAAAACGTAACGGATGGTTTTTGCTTCGTTTGTCCGTACATGACCCCGTTATGCCTTTTAATACAGAAAGCGATTCGTTGGGTGGTTGTGCAGAAATTTGTAAAACCTTTTACGAAATCGCAAAAAATGTAAAGGGAATTGACTTTACAACGTTGAAAGATTTCATAAATTTACAATAAAGGTGTTGACAAAATCGTCAAAAATCTTTACTATTATTGGTGTATGAAATTTTATTAGGAGGTGGAATATGATGTTTGAAAAAATCCGTGAAATCATTTGCGAACAGCTTGAATTAGAAGAAGACCAGGTTACAATGGATTCAATCCTTCTTGAAGACCTTGGTGCTGACAGCATTGATTTGGCTGACCTTGTTATGACTTTTGAAGACGAGTTCAATATGGAAATCTCTGATGAGGCCCTTGAAAATATTAAAACTGTTTCTGATATCGTTAAATACGTTGAAGAAAACTAATTTGATTTATTTTAACAGGGACATCATTTAAGTGTCCCTGTATCTTTTATAATAAATAGTTTCTTTTTCGCGAATTTTCGTGACTTGCGAAAAAATCTATTTAATTTTTTTATGTTAAGGAAGATTAAAAATGGCTGAACAAAAAAAGATGGTTGAGGAAATTACCTCAATGGACGTGGATTTTGCCAAGTGGTACACCGACGTTGTTAAAAAGGCAGAATTGGTTGAATATACAAGCGTAAAAGGTTGTATGGTTATTCGACCTTATGGTTATGCAATTTGGGAAAATATCCAGAAAACTCTTGACGGAATGTTTAAAGAAACAGGGCACGAAAACGTTTGTATGCCGATGTTTATTCCCGAAAGTCTTTTAAATAAAGAAAAGGACCACGTTGAAGGCTTTGCACCTGAGGTTGCGTGGGTAACCCACGGCGGTAGCGAAAAACTTGAAGAACGTCTTTGCGTTCGACCGACTTCTGAAACACTTTTCTGTGAGCATTATGCAAATATTATGCAGTCTTACCGTGACTTGCCAAAGCTCTATAATCAGTGGGTTTCCGTTGTTCGTTGGGAAAAGACGACAAGACCGTTCCTTCGCACAAGAGAGTTCTTGTGGCAGGAAGGTCACACAATCCACGCAACTGCTGAGGAAGCTCAGGAAGAAACAATCAGAATGTTAAACGTGTATGCAGACTTCTGTGAGAACTATCTTGCAATGCCTGTTGTAAAAGGTGTTAAAACAGAAAAAGAAAGATTTGCAGGTGCAGAAGATACATATACAATTGAAGCGCTTATGCATGACGGTAAGGCTTTACAGTCTGCAACAAGCCATTATTTCGGCGACGGCTTCGCTAAAGCCTTTGAAATTCAGTTCCAGGATAAAGACAACAAGTTAAAGCACCCGTTCCAGACTTCATGGGGATGCACAACTCGTCTTATCGGTGCTATTATTATGACTCACGGTGATGATAACGGTCTTGTTTTACCGCCTAAAATTGCACCGATTCAGGTTGTTGTTGTTCCTGTTGCGTCTCACAAGCCAGGAGTAAAAGAAAAAGCAACTGAGGTTTATGAAAATCTTAAAAAGATTTGCCGCGCAAAGATTGATTTAAGCGACAACTCACCTGGTTGGAAATATGCTGAATACGAAATGAAGGGCGTTCCGCTTCGTCTCGAACTTGGCCCTCGCGATATTGAGAATAATCAGTGTGTTATCGTTCGCCGCGATACGAGAGAAAAATACTTTGTATCACTCGATGAACTTGAAACAAAGATACCGGAGCTTATTCAGTTGGTGCACGACGGTCTTTATAATGCGGCTCTTGAACGCAGAAACAATATGACCTATAATGCGCACAATATGGACGAAATGATTGAAATTGCTGAAAACAAACCGGGCTTCATCAAGGCTATGTGGTGCGGTGACAGAGAGTGTGAAGATGCTCTTAAAGAACAGGCAGGCGTTTCATCACGTTGTATTCCGTTTGTTCAGGAAAAACTCGGTGACACTTGTGTTTGCTGTGGCAAACCTGCTGACAAAATGCTTTACTGGGGTAAGGCTTATTAAAAACAAAACTTTAAAGATTAAAAATCCCTCATTCTCAAAAGAGAACGAGGGACTTTTTTGTTTGAGGATTAAATACCTTTTATTTCATAAAACTTATTTCTGATTTTAACTGCGGTTGGCTTTGCAAAAGCATAGCCTTCCATATATTCGCCGTGGAAGGTGTCAACGTTTTCTCGTGGGTTTTCCAAAAATTTGTAGTAATCACAACTGAACTTTGAAACGTCGATACTTCTTTGGTTTCTCTCGTCAACGAAAACGTCGGAAATTCCCGCATCTGAAAGTGATGAACGAAGACTCTTGAGCATCTTTCTGAACAAAGATTGCACGGTGTCGTCATATTCTCTGTCGGGCCACAATGCGCTGACTGCTTGTTCGGTGCTGACGGCACCGCCCTGACGGTCAACAAGCAACGCCATAAACTCCTTTGCTTTCGAGCTTGAGAAATAAACGGGCTTATTATTAACAAAAATATCGAAATATCCGAAAGTTTTAACGGTGATTTCTTTCTTTGAAATTACGGAAGACAGTCTTTCCGCTTTTTCAATTTCTGCAAATACCGCATCGTCATCATAGGGCTTCAAAATATATCCAATGGCATTTACTCTGTACGCGTCATAGGCATATTCCTTAAAGCCGGTAACAAAAATAATTTTCGTTTTATTGTTGATGGTGTTAATTCGTCTTGCAAGTTCAAGTCCCGTCATAACAGGCATTTCAATGTCAAGAAAAGCGATGTCAACATCGTCGTTTTGCGCTATATATACCAACGCATCGGCAGGATTGTTGAAAATCACGGCTTCATCAATAAGACGGTGAGAGACACAGATGTCATAAAGCTCCTCAGTAGCCATTTTTTCGTCGTCAACTATCATTACTCGCATTTTTTAAGCCTCCTTTGGAATTTTAATGGTGATTTTTGTGCCAACGTCAATTTGACTTTCAATTGAAATTTCCGCATTAACCATTGTTTTAAGTCGGTTTGTAACGTTCTGAATACCCACGTGTGCGTGGTTGTCGTCAGGCGTATAATCAGGGCTTTGCGGGTCAAATCCCACGCCGTTATCTTCAATTATAACACAATAATGGTCGTTTGCAAAGCTCGTTGAAAGTTTGACAAATCCACCTTCGGCTTTTTTTGTAACACCGTGCTTGATAGCATTTTCAACAAGGGGTTGAATTGTAAGAGACGGCACGTTGAACTCAACGAATTCAGTGTCATAAACGATTTCGAGTTTGTCACCAAATCTCAAAAGCTCAATATCACAATAGTTTTTGATATGCTCCAATTCCTCTTGGAATGGAATGGGAGTCTTTTGTGTGATTGAGTCCATATTTCCTCTGAGATATTTTGAAAAAGAAATAACGGCTTTTTCAGCGGATTTCGGGTCGCGTTTAATCAAATATTTGATTGTGTTCAGCGCATTATAAAGGAAATGCGGCTGAATTTGTGAAATCATAACGGCGGTGTTTGCCATGTGAAGCTCTTTGTCCAATTCTGCCGCCTTTAAAGACGCGGTGTGAATTTTTGAGATTTTGTCAAAGAAAACACATACGAATACAATAATGAAAAACGTGAAAAGCACGGGCATAAAAGATGATGACGCAAAGTTGATTAAACCGTTGGTATAGCAACAGTCAATCATAATGCCTGAAATCAGGGTGATATATCCGAATAAATAGGATTTTGAATAAGGCACTTTTCTTACGACGCTGTCTGCAAGGTGATTGAGAAGTATAATATCAAGCGGTAACGCGGCAACCTGAATAATTATGTAATAATAAGGGTTGAAGAAAATAAACGGGAATAACGTAGTGGCAATTGTGCAAAGAAGCGTACCCACGGAAACCGCCAAAAACGTAGTCTTTTTAATTTTCATATCAAGTGAGTCGGAATAGAAAAGAAGTGCCACAAGTTTGATAATAAAGGTTGACATACAAACAAGCAAGGTCATTCTTTCATAACTTACATTTGCAAATAAATATCTGAAAGCAGAATAACCCTCTGTGGAAATCATCATTCTGACTGCAACGATAAAGCAGAGAACAGGCAACCATTTCGATGCAAAAAGGTTGTTGTTTTTAATTGAGTAGAAAAGAATGAAAACACCGAGGAACATAACAATTCCCGAAATAAAGGCACGGATTGACTTCGCTACCTCTGAATATCCTGTTGCAAAAGCATAATCAGAGACAACGGGTGTCATATAAATACCGGGCATAATTTCACAAGAGACCTCGATTATAACCTGATAAGTTTTATCACTCTCAAAACTGAACGGAATGGAAGTTATCTCCATGTTTGCAATCGGCACACCGTCTTTAGATTCACCGCATTGTGTAACGGGAACACCGTCAACAAAAACGGTATAAGCACCTGCAAAGTTGGGAATGTAAATCGTTGCCTGACTCATTTTAAGTCCGCTGACTTCAAGATAAAAAGATGCATTACAACCGTTACTTTCCGAACTTGAAGAAAGACTTGAAAGTGATGGGGGGATTTCGGTATAAACACCTTCGCTGTCGATTGAGTCAGTAACGATATGACCCTCAAAGCGAAGCCATTCACCTGAAAGATAAAGAGTTTTTACCAAGCTGACGTCGGAATTGCTGAAATCAGCCTTTGCTTTAATGATTTCAGGGGATTTTGATATTGATTTGTTGATTTCACCCAACAAAAACGGGGTGAGAATAAGTAAAGCAGTAAGTAAAACTGAAAAAATCAATATAAAATTGGTTTTTGTACGAGCTTTCATATCCCTGACTCCTTGTTAGAATTCATAGTCCTATTATAAAATAAAAATAGTTATAAGACAATAGTTTATAAGGATATTTTATTGACATATTCCCTTTATAATTGTATAATTTATTGAATATAAATTTTTATAAAATAGGAGTAGTCTGTATGAAATGGACAGGTCTTAATGAATTAAGAGAGAAATATCTCGCATTTTTTGAAAGTAAGGAGCATTTGCGACTTCCAAGTTTTTCACTCGTACCGCAGGGTGACAAGAGCATTTTGCTTATCAATGCAGGTATGACACCGATGAAAAAATACTTTACGGGTGAGGCAACACCTCCGAAAAACCGTGTAACCACTTGCCAGAAGTGTATCCGTACACCTGATATTGAGAACGTTGGTAAAACTGCTCGTCACGGAACGTATTTCGAGATGCTCGGTAACTTCTCGTTCGGCGATTATTTCAAGCACGAAGCAACTGCTTGGGCTTGGGAATTCTTTACAAAGGTGTTGGAAATTCCTGAAGAATTACTTTATGTCAGCGTTTATCTTGAAGATGACGAGGCTTTTGACATCTGGACTAAAGAAGTAGGTGTTGACCCGTCACACATGGTTCGTTTCGGTAAAGAGGATAATTTCTGGGAGCACGGTGCAGGTCCTTGCGGTCCTTGTTCAGAAATTTATTTTGACCGCGGTGCAGATAAAGGCTGTGGCAGTCCTGACTGTAAGGTGGGTTGCGATTGTGACCGCTTTATTGAGGTGTGGAACCTTGTTTTCACACAGTTTGAAAATGACGGTAACAACAACTATACCCGTCTTGCAAATCCTAATATTGACACGGGTATGGGACTTGAGCGTCTTGCTTGTATTATGCAGGACGTTGACAATCTCTTTGAGGTTGATACCGTTCAGAATATTATGAAGCACATTATCAATATTTCAGGTATTGAATATCATAAGGATGCTAAAAAGGATATTTCACTTCGCGTTATCACCGACCATATCCGCAGTACAACCTTTATGGTTGGCGACGGTGTTCTTCCGTCAAACAGTGGTCGCGGTTACGTTCTTCGCCGTCTTCTTCGCCGTGCGGCACGTCACGGAAGACTTATCGGTATCGACAAGCCGTTCCTCAGTGAAGTTTGCGAAACAGTAATCAAGGAAAATGCAAACGCATACCCAAATCTTGTTGAAAAGCAGGATTATATCAAGAAAGTTATCGCGATGGAAGAAGAAAGTTTCTACAAGACAATCGACAGCGGTTTAGGTCTTCTTAACGAAATGATGGCAAATTCAAAGGATAAAGTCCTTTCAGGTGAAGACGCCTTCAAACTTCAGGATACTTTTGGCTTCCCGATTGACCTTACAAAAGAAATCGTGGCTGAAAACAATATGACGGTTGATGAGCCTAAATTCAGAGAACTTGTTGAAGAAGCAAGAATGAAGGCAAAGTCAGTTAAACGTGACGGCGCTGAAACAGACTGGAGAAACTCAGGTGTTTCATTTAAAGATATTGCAAAGACAGAGTTTACAGGATATACAGAAAATAACACTTCTGCAACAATTCTTGCTCTTGTTTCAAATGGCGAGAGAGCAGATTTTGTAGAGTCAGGCGAGGCAATTCTTGTGCTTGACAAAACCTCTTTCTATGCTGAAAGCGGCGGTCAGGTTGGCGACACGGGTGTTATTACAATCGGCGACAGCACGTTTGAGGTTACAAACACAACAAAGGATGCTGACGGTGTAATTCTTCATCACGGTACTCTTAACGGTGATGCAGTTAAGGTCGGCGACACAGCAACAACTGTTTACGACGAAGAAAACAGAAAAGCAATTATGAGAAATCATACTGCTGCTCATCTTCTTCAGGCTGCACTTCGTACAGTTCTTGGTACTCACGTTGAACAGGCAGGTCAGCTTGTTGATGCTAACGAAGTTCGTTTTGACTTCACTCATTTCACAGGTATGACAGGGGACGAGCTTAAAGCAGTTGAAAGCCTTGTAAATGAAGAAATTCTTAACGCAACGGAAATGCTTATAAAAGAAATGCCGATTGACGAAGCAAAGGCTATGGGTGCTATGGCACTTTTCGGTGAAAAATACGGTAACGTTGTCCGTGTCGTTAAGGCAGGGGACTTCTCAACCGAACTTTGCGGCGGTACCCACGTTGATAATACGGGAAAAATCGGTCTTTTCAAGATTGTTTCAGAATCTTCAGTTGCGGCAGGTGTTCGCAGAATTCAGGCTGTAACAGGTAAGAACGTGTTAAAATACGTTGATAAAAAGGACGAGCTTCTTTATTCAGTTGCCGACACGTTTAAAGTGGGTAACGTTTCTGCACTTCCGCAAAAGGCAGTTGCAATTGCAAACGACCTTAAAGCAAAGGAAAAAGAAATCGCAACGCTCAAGGCAGAAATCAATTCAATGAAGACTCAGGATATTATGGCGAATGCAGTTGAAGTAAAGGGTGTTAAACTCGTAGTGTTCAACGGCGGTGAGCTTGACGCTAACGGTCTTCGTTCTATGGCTGAAACGGTAAGAGCTTCTGCACCTAACACCGTTGCAGTTATCGCAGGTTCAAATGAAGAAAAGGGTACTTGCTCATTTGCTTGTGCTTGCGGTAAGGATGCAATCAGTCTTGGCGCTCATGCAGGTAATATTGTCCGTGAAATTGCCAAAGCAGCAGGCGGTTCAGGCGGTGGAAAGCCTGATATGGCTATGGCAGGGGGCAAGGAAATCGCAAAAATTCAGGATGCTTTGAATTCTGCTGAAGAAATTCTTGCAACAATGATTAAATAAGAGGTGTTTATAATGGATTGTCTTTTTTGTAAAATAGCAAACGGTGAAATCCCGTCAAATAAGGTTTATGAGGACGATAAAATTCTCGCATTCCGTGATATTGCACCACAAGCTGACGTTCACGTGCTTGTAATTCCAAAAGAACACGTTGCAAGCAGTGCCAATGATATAAATTCAGATAATTGTGAAATTATTGGTTATATCTTCGCGAAAATCCCCGAAATCGCTTCTCTTGCAGGTGTTGACAGTTACAGAGTAATTAACAACTGCGGTGACAAGGCGGGACAAACCGTAAAACATATTCATTTCCACGTTTTAAGCGGAGATAATCTTTCAGAAAAACTTATATAAAAAAGTAAGGACTCAATCAAACGGTTGAGTCCTTGATTTTTTTATTCATTTGTAATTTTAAAAGCTTCTTCCGTTGCAAGAGCCAATTTGGTGACTATATCTTTCCTTTTCGGTATGCAATAAAACGAGTCGTTTGTGGTTGAAAGTTCAAAGCAATCAACACCTTTAAGCTGATTAAAGCCATATTCTATATGCAAACTGTAAAGGCTTTTTGTCGGACGTTCAATTCTGTAATTGTGTCCGTTGTAATGACCTTCAATTACAAAGCCGTCTTCAAGATTGTGAGTAACCTTGCCTTTGCCTAAAGGTATATAGTCGTACACGTTTGGCTGAGAAACAATTTCAAGCTCTTCCTCATAATGATAGCTGCCGTTTAAAAGCTGGGTTCTGACGTTTTCTCTTTCCCAACTGTACCAATCGGGAATATGCGAAAATTCAGTTTCGCCACTCAAGGCCTTTAATTCGCCCAGTTCAGTCATTTTCCACTTTTTGCCGCAATGTTCACAGAAAAGGTGAATACCTTTTGAATTCATTTGATGCTCGGTTTTACAAGCGGGACATTGATAAAGAACCTTGTGAAGTCCTTCGGCGCGTTTTTTGTTTTTAATAACAATACCGTTATCTTTTTGCCATTTGTAGTCGTCATAGGTCATTTCTTCACGAATAACGGCATTGATTTCGTCAACGCTCATTTGTGATATCTGTTCAGCGGTTAAAACCTGTTTAACCGTTGCGAAAAAAGGAGCTTTTCGATAAGTGTAATTTGCCCAGAAGGGTAAATTAAGATAATTGCCGTGATTAAGCATAACGACAAGAGGTACACCGTTCTTTTTCACAAGTTTACCAATCGCATTCGGCAAAACAGACTGTGTGCCGTCGGGGGTGTAACGAGCTTCAGGGTACATACAGAACACGTCGCCGTATTCCTTCAAAACTTTTTTGCAGGAACGAACGAGTGAGGTGTCCGTTGTAAATTTGTGTGTGCAAATACACCCTGCCTTTTCCATAGTTTTCGGAAAAAGGTGAAAAACGTTGTGAGCAGCAACAATATTTACTTTGTGAGGATAAGTTGCTTTGAAAAGCATCGCAAAATCCATAAATTGCATATGATTTGCAAGTAGAATATATGGAGGTTCAAGACCGTCCATATTGATTTTTTCTATCCCGTATCCTGCTCTGATAAAAGATAAAAACAAAGAAGAAAGGACATAAGCGCCTTTTGTGATATTATCAGGTTGTTTGGCAGGATTTTTACCAACTGTTGAACGTTCAATACCATCAGGATAGATAAGTTCTGTCAAAAAATCTGTTCTATCATTCATAATTATTACCTTATCTTTTGCTGATTGCAGGTTGACTAACGATTTTATATATTTCTTCCGTTGCCAACATCAGCTTTGTAACAACATCTTTTTGAGATGGAATACAATACAGTGACTCGTCTTTGACTGAAACGTCAAAGCAGTCGGCTTTACCTAATTTTTTATAAAGGAATTCATTGTGGAGAGTGTAGAGGCTTTTTGATTGACGTTGAATTCGATAATCGTGGCCGTTGTAATGCCCTTCAACAATAAAGCCGTTTTCAAGGTCGTGAGTAACCCTTCCTTCTCCCAAATCAATAAACTCAACACCTGGCAAAGAGTGAATATGAACCGTATCTTCATATTTGTATGTACCGTCGAGTATTTCCTGACGGACGCATTCTCTTTCCCATTCATACCAATCAGGAATATGTGAAAATTCTGTTTCGCCGTCAAGGGCTGACAATTCACCGAGCTCAGTTAATTCCCATTTTTTACCGCACTCTTCACAGGTGAGGTAAATTCCCTTGCCGACGGTTTTGCCTTCGCTTAAACAATGAGGACATTTATAAAGCACCTTATTAAGACCGTCTGCGCGGAAATCTTCCGTAATTTTTATGTTGTTTTCCTTTTGCCAACGGTGGTCATCATAATACATTTCCTTGCGGATTACCTGGTTGATTTCGTCAACAGTCATATTCTCGATTTGTTCAGCAGTAAGAATTTGCTTCATTGTTGAACGGAAAGGAACTTTTCTGTATTGACGAAAATCCCAGAACGGAGCATTAAGATAGTGACCGTGATTTATAATTGTAACAACGGGAACCTTATTCTTTTTAACCAGTTTACCGACAACGTCGGGGATAATCGCAGTTGTACCAACGTTTGAGTAACGAGCTTCAGGGTACATACAGAGAATATCGCCGTATTCGTGTAGAATTTTATGACAAGCACGGATAAGGCTGATGTCGGTGGTGTATTTTCTGTGACAAGCACAGCCCAACTCCGTCATAACCTTTTCAAAACCAACAAAGCCGTCAAGAGTAGCAATATTGTTAAATTTATACGGATGCAAAGCCTTGAAGGTTACAAAGAAATCTGCAAACTGATTGTGATTGCAAAGAACAATGTATGGGGGTTTAAGGCCATCTACGTTTATTTTTTCAATTTCACTGCCGCCGCGGACAATAAATTTAAGAATAAAACGAGAGATATTGCGAACCAGCCCCTTGTAAAAATCGCTTTGCTTTTTAGGTATAATGGGAGGGACAACTATATTTATATTTTCGGGATAAACGATATAATCTTTAATCTCATTCACAAAAATCACCACACTTTTATGTTAAGTATATTTTAACATAATAATCGAATTATTACAATACTGTCTAATAAAACATTATTTTAATAATTTTTGCATATCTTCAGGTAACTCACTTTTTATCTCAATTGTCTCTTTGGTAATTGGATGAGTGAATTTGCAATAACAACAATGAAGCGCCTGACGGGGAATGTCTTCGTGGGGAGTGCCGTACATCGTGTCCCCCGTGAGAGCCGTGCCCATTGAGGCAAAATGCACTCTGATTTGATGCGTTCTGCCCGTTACTAAATGAATATGCAAAAGCGTCCTTCCGTTATGATTTGAAACGGCTTTCCATTCCGTAACGGCAAATTCACCGCGGTCATCAGCCGTGCGATAAGTCTTGATTGGGTCAGGACGGTAAATGGGTTTGTCAATAACACCCTCGCCTTCATAAACACCTTCGCATATTGCCATATATTCTTTATACACTTTTCCGTTTAAAACTCCTGCAACAAATCTGTTAAGAGCACAGACGATGATTCCCGAAGTGCCGCGGTCAAGACGACCGATTGAACGGAATACGGCAGATTTTCCCTGGCTTTCAAGGTGATAGGCAACTGCATTTGCAACGGTATCGCCTTGGTGATTGTGCGACGGGTGCAAGGGGAGTCCTGCGGGCTTGTCAATAACGAGAATGTCGTCATCTTCATATAAAACTTTGAGCTTGTAATCAAGGGGCGCAACTGCTTTTATCCGTTCTTCTTTATCGGCAGGCACGGTGATTGATAAAACGTCTCCTGCTTTGAGCAAATCAATAGTACGGGCGTGAACGTTGTTAATCATAATGCCCTCAGGGTCGTGCTTGAGTTTCGGAATAAGACGAGCGGAGACCTTTGCTTTGTTACGCAAAAAATCAAAGACTTGTTTGCCGTCATACTTTTCTTCAATTGTGAAATCTATTCGTCGTTTTGTGTTCATATTAAAGATTTCACCTTTCATTAAATATATATAAATTATACCATAAAGTAATCACATAAACAATATTCAGTTCGATAAATTGGAGTTTGTCGAACAGAATGCAAAGCGCAAAATGCAAAGTGCAAAATTAAGGGTCTGCGACGCAATTTTATATATCACCAATATGCTCGATTGTAGGGGCAGGTCTCCGTGCCTGCCCGAAAATTTACCGCAAACTTGCGGTCGGGCACAGAGACCCGACCCTACAGAACAACG
>JAZQYK010000080.1:0-32417 GCA_045633505.1 Candidatus Fimenecus sp.
AGCATTGGTCTTAAAACAAATTCCCGTTCAAACATTCTTGGATGAGGCAGAACAAGAGTTGGTGAGTCAGAAATAAATTCATCGTACAAAAGCAAATCAATGTCAACTATTCGCGGACCGTTTTTTATTGTTCTGACTCTGCCCATTCCTGCCTCAACACCCAGACAAGCACCAAGAAGATTGTCGGGATTAAGTTCTGTCTCAACCTCTATAACCATATTATAAAAATCATCTTGGTCGGCATAGCCAACGGGCTTAGTTTTATATACTTTTGACAACTGTAAAACTCTTGTTAAAGGCAACAGATTTAATGATTCTATTGCATTTTTGAGGTTTTCCACACAGTTGCCAATATTTGTTCCCAATCCTAAATATGCTTTGCTCATTTTCTCGTCCTTTCAATCCGGACTGCAACGTAATCAAAATCTGCCTTAATCGGTGCTTGCGGTTTTTTCACTGTAATATCAAGAGAAACAATTCTTTCATACTCTTCAAACAATGAATCTGCTACTCTTTGAGCAACACGTTCAATAAGGTCATTCTTTTCCCCTTCAGCCACTCTGCGAATGGTTTTAATCATCTTTGCGTAACTTACGGTATCGTCAACATTATCGGTTTTGCAGGGCACACTAAGGTCCACCGAAGCAATTACCGTAAAAACAAAGGCTTGTCCCTCTTCCTTTTCTTCAGGGTTTACACCGTGATAGCAATACAATTCAAGATTTTTAATAATTATTTTATCCATATTATCTCCTGACTAAAACATCAGCCATTTTCATAGCCAATACGTTTTCTTTTACGTTATGAACACGAATAAAGTCAGCACCGTTTTTAACAGCAAGTGTGTTTAGTGCGATTGTACCGTATAACCTATCCTTATCATTGGTATTGGTAGCTTCTCCAACCACTCTTTTATTAGATGCCGCCACTAATAAAGCACAACCGAAATCATTGATTTCATCAAGATTTTTTATGATTTCTATATTCTGTTCATAAGTTTTTCCAAAGCCAATGCCAACATCGAGCATAATTTGTTCTTTTGATATAGCAAAATCCAAACATTTTTCTACCGATGCTTTGAAAAAAGCATTGATATCAGAAAGTACCCCTTGAGGATAATCAGGTACAACCTCCGAATTACCGCCGCCATTGTGCATTATTATCCATCCGCAATTGTACTTGTTAACTAAATAAGCCATTTTGGGATTTATACAACCACTCACGTCATTAATTATAGCTGCGCCGTTACAAAGGGCATATTCAGCCACTTCGGGATAGAACGTATCAACAGAAATAATTGCCTTGGTACTGTCATAAATATACGGCAAAAACTCCTTAATTATATTAAGTTCATCATCGGCACTAATAACTTTATGTCCGGGACGTGTTGACTGGGCACCAATATCAATTATATCTGCACCGTCATTAAGCATTTTTACAGCGTGTTCAAGGGCTCTTTCTTTAGTATTGTATTTTCCGCCATCAAAAAAGGAATCGTCTGTAACGTTGAGAATTCCCATTATGTAGGTTTTTTCGCCCTTTTCAAACGCAAATTTATTACCTTTAAACATTATTTTATACCTAAAAGTGTCATTACTTCAGCTCTTGTTCTTGCATCCTTTTTCATTGAGCCTCGCAACGCTGACGTCTGAGTTTTTGAACCTGCTGCACGGATACCTCTCATCGTCATACAAAGATGCTCTGCTTCAACGACAACCGCCACACCCTTCGGGCGCATTTCCTTATCTATAAAATCCGCAATTTGAGCTGTTAATCTTTCCTGAAGTTGTGGACGGCGAGCATAAGAATTAACTATTCTTGCAAGTTTTGACAAGCCGATAACCAAACCGTCATCATTTGGAATATAAGCAATGTGTGCTTTGCCAACAAAAGGAAGGAAATGATGTTCACACATCGAATACATAGGAATATCACGCACTATAACAATCTCGTCGCTTTGTCCCTCATGAAACATTTTCAGATGTTTTGTCGGGTCTTCAGTAAGACCTGAAAAAACTTCTTCATACATATTTGCAACTCTTTTTGGTGTTTCCTGAAGTCCTTCACGGTCAGGGTCTTCACCGATTGCAATCAAAATCTCCCTAAATGCTCTTTCAATTCTCTCTTTATCCATTTAATCAACCTTCTTTAAAAACAATGCAAATATATTGCAACTCATCTTCAGCATAATATTCTATTTCTTCCGTATCCAAACCTCTGCCTGACAGTTTCACTGCCAAATCAATAAAATTGAAAAAGCTGCTATTATTATCCATTGATTTTAATGCTTTTTCATAATCAGTTTTATTTTGGAAACGAAATTCGACATAATTATTTCCCGATTTTAACATATTGCCACATACGGACGACAAATCAGAAAACGAATTAAAAGAAATTAAATGTGTTCCATTGACAAAATAGTAATTATGCGACATTGAAAAACAATGATTTGTCTCTGGTTCAAAATTACAATGGTCATCAGATATCAACGTATCGTTAACGTTAAAATACAAATGGCTTGGCTCGGAATAACCTTCCAAGTCATCCCACGTTACGTCCAAATGGTAATTCATTCCGTCAAGCTGAACAACGTTCCACATGTGCGGCTCAGTATTTCCCTCATCAATTGCATCGCCCACAATCAAGTAATTATAAATACCTGCTCCGTCAAGTAAAATTTGCATTGCTCTTGCATATCCTTCGCACACTGACGCACCGTTTATCAATGCATTATGAGCCGAACCGCCAACCGTACCGTAAGTTGACTCATCATACACGACGTTTTCACAAATATAGTCGTGAAAGAACAGTTCTTTTTCATAGGGAGTATTGTAAGAAGAAGCCATACTTAAAATAGCATCGACCTTACTTTCCAGCTCCGAAGTCATTAGTTTTGCTTCTTCAGCAGAGAAATGATACTGCGGTTCAAACAAAACGTAATCTTCATAATCATAATATTTATAATCGGTTTTCAACCAGAAAATTTCAGGATTATCATATAAAATCGCCATAAACACTTCACGCATATCAGCCGAACTTACATCAAGGGTATATTGTTCCTCAAAGTTTATAACCGCCGCGTACATATCCTGATAAGCAATTTTGGACATTTCATCAAGAGAATTGTAATAATACATCGTCTTTGAAGCAAATTCACTTTCAAAGTCGATGTCATATTTTGTATTTTGCGTTTTCAAAGCAAATCTTGTGAATTTTTCTTCTAAATCCAGATTATCAATAAAGGAATTACCGACAGTTATAAGAACAATGCACAAGACAATTGCCAAAACAATCTTAAAATTCTTCATATACTTAACCTACACTTACCAAAAACTTATCTTCAGCCTTAGAATAAATAATAAGTTCATCAATTTTTTCAGAATAATCAATTACAGAAATATCTGTTTCACAGTTATTTACAAAAGCAGTAAACAGCTTTTGCGAATTTTCAGTATATTCAGCAACCAAAATTGAATTTAAAATATCACACATAATTTGTGAGCGAGTTGCATTATCGCTTACAATAAGATATTTTGCAATATAGTCGTCGGATAATATTTGTTTTCCTTCTTTTAATTGTAAATTAAAATCTTGTGAACGATAATCAACGGGGCTGTTAACACTGATATAAATATTCTCAAACAGCGACAAAATATCCTGAAGTTGTTTTTGATTACATATAACGTACTTATCAATATTAAAGCCAAACGCCTCTTTCAATCCATCCACCGATTTTTCTTCATAGTATGAAAACAACTTTTTGCCCAAAAACTCATCATCTTTGTCGTAAGACTTAACTTTAATATAACCTTGTTCAAAATCAGTATCAATTACACAAGCAAAATTCAGCGCATCATCATTACTCTCGCACACGAAAAGTATTTTAGATTTTCCGGTTAAAGATGAAACGTAAAACTTTTCAGCATAAATTTCGGCAAGTGTTTCAGTTTCTTGTGTTGTTTCACCCGTGAGATTGTCAAAATTATAATCTATTGAGCGCATAAATAAAAAAACGGAAACAACGGATAAAATTAAAAGCATAACAGCAAAAGCTATTATAAAATATTTTAAAGACTTGGAAGATACTTTTTTATCGAAGACTTTATTATTCATAGCAACACCATTAAATCAATTTTAAATAGTATAACACAAAACCCTCACATAAACAATAAAAATAACAATAAAAAAGGACCTTATCGGTCCTTTTTTTAATCTTCTCTTGTGAAACGGTATTTGAATTCGCCTTTTGAGAAAGCCTCAGTACTGTCTGATGCTTTAAGAAGCACGGTAACAGTTTGAAGAATAAGTTTAAAATCAAGCCAAAGACTATATCTTTCAATATACATAAGGTCGAGAACGAGTTTATCTTTCGGCGACGTGTTATATTTACCTGCAATCTGAGCATATCCGGTAAGTCCGCCTTTAACTCTCAATCTATATGAAAATTCAGGTAATTCCTCCGTATATTTATCAACGTTTTCAATCATTTCAGGGCGAGGTCCGACAACACTCATTTCACCTTTGAGAATGTTAATAAGCTGTGGTAACTCGTCAATACGGAATTTGCGGAGATATTTACCAATCTTTGTAATTCTGTCATCATCTGAAGTAACGGACTTGTTGATACTTCCCGCTTCCTTCATAGTACGGAATTTATAAACCTTAAAGAGTTTTCCGCCTTTTGTTGCACGGGTTTGTCTGAAGAAAACGTGACCGCCGTCTTCAAGTTTAATAAGCAATGCACACAAAAGCATTATTGGACTCAAAACAAGAAGTCCTAATCCCGATATAAGTAAATCCATTGTTCGTTTAACAACCTTTTGTTCTAACGTAAGGTCTCTAACCACAGCAGAAACTAAAGGTTTATCGTCAAGCACAACAGGCTTTGCGCCTAACATTACAACGTCATTCATTTCAAAATTGTAATAAATATTCTTGTTTTTAGCATAACAATATTCGTTTAAAAGAATTTTTTCTTTTGCAGGAATATCATAGAGAAAAATCGTTTCATTATCATTGATAATATCAAAAACGTCCTTTGATGAATAATGAACCATTTCTGTCACGTTATACTGCTTTTTATAACGTTTAATTTTCGGCATTATGTTATTCAAGGATTCCAACGAGCTTGTAATAACACAACATTTTTCAGGTGAATTTATAGTAAAATAAACAAAATTTCCAAAATATGCAAACAAAATTATTAACGCAACCTGAACAATAATAACGAGCACAAGCAAATGTGGTGCTTCGTAAACGAAATGAGTATTATTATACTCATTTACGTTCATAATACATAACTGAAGATGCGTTACGATATCAGTAATAATCGTAGCAAGTGACATTGACATTACGATAGGCTTACTCTTAAGACGGCCTATCAAATAACCGCCGTAAACAGCAATAAGCGCTGTTTCAAGAACACAGAACGTAACTAAAGTTACGGCAGCGGTTCTTGAGGGGTGCAAAATCCACTCAAACTTTGTTCCGAAAATCAAAAAGAAAGTTGCGAAAAGTAATACATACAAAGTTGTTTTCAAAATAAAAACAACTGTTTTTTGAAATTTATTTAATATACCCATATTTGCCTCCAATGGCCTTAAAATATATTATGGTAATTTTACTTTATTACAGCATTTTTGTCAATATTTTACAAGATAATGTAATAATTGTGTCATTTTTATTATCCTCTCTTATTTTTACAAAAAGATAAACGTTTATTGACAAAATCACTTAAATTTTTAATATTTAGTTGAGATAAAATTATACCGATAAAAATAAAAGTGCAACCAAAATATCCTGATAATTCCATTTTTTCGCTAAGAAGCAACGCACCACCGATTGCGCTAAATACAGATTCGGTTGAAAAAACTATAGAAGCAAACGTTGGGTCAGCGTCCTTTTGACCTAAAATCTGACATGTATAAGCAACCCCGACCGACATCAAACCGCCATAAAGAATTGGTATTCCTGCATTTTTAATTGCATAAACGTCAATCGTTTCGGTTGAAAATGCAAAAGCCATACTCAATAAGCCGCAAATTAAAAATTGAAACATACTGAATTCTAAAGTGCTGACATCATTGACAAATTTATCGACAATTAAAATGTGCCCTGCCCAGAAAAAAGCGCCGACAATAAGTACGATATCGCCAATTCCAAAAGTCAGCTTGTCCCCCGTCATACAAAGAAAAAACAAACCGACCACCGCAAATATCGCGCCAATAAAAGTGAGAACACCCGTCTTTTTACCGCCAACAAATCTGATAAGTGGCACAAGTACTATGTATAATCCTGTCAAAAAACCTGCTTTTCCCGCACTGCCGGTGTAAACAATACCAAACTGTTGCAAGGTAGATGCAATAAACAACACCGTACCTGCAAGTACTGCACTCAAAACAGTTTTTTTCATTTTAACTTTATCAAATTTTTCTTTTTCAAAAATCAAAATAACAGGAATCAAGGATAACGAGCCCAATATAAATCTAACGCCGTTAAAAGTAAAAGCGCCTACATATTCTGCACCAACTCTTTGAGCAACAAAGGCAAAGCCCCAGATTATAGCTGTTAAAAACAACAAAAACGTTGATTTGAATTTTGTTTTCATATTTCACACTCACAATTGATAAGCCACGGAAAATCCGTGGCTTAAAGTTAAATTGCTTTCTTATTGTTAATTTTACTGATACCCTTAGTTGTAAGAACGTTAGGTTTTCTGCCTTCATCGCGGAGGATTTCGGGTTCTGTGCCGTTTATTACACAATCACGTGTAATAATAATTTTTGAAATAGTATGTTCAGACGGTGTCTCGTACATAATAGGCATCAAAACACTTTCCATTATACCGCGAAGACCACGGGCACCCGTTTTCTTTTCAAGAGTCATCTCAGCAATTGCAACTAAAGCATCATCGGTAAATTCAAGTTCAACGTCATCCATGTTAAATAATGCTTTAAATTGCTTTAAAAGAGCATTTTTAGGCTCTGAAAGGATTCTTATTAAATCTTCCTTAGAAAGTTGTTTTAATGCCGTTATAACAGGCACGCGCCCAACAAGTTCCGGAATTAAGCCAAACTTAACCAAATCCTGAGCAATAACCTTTGAATAAATATCTTCTTCCTGAAATTGCGCTTTATTCTTTATTTCAGCGCCAAAGCCAAGTGAAGAATTACCTGCACGTTTTTCAACAATTTTTTCAATACCGTCAAAAGCACCACCGCAAATGAAAAGAATGTTAGAAGTATCAATCTGAATAAATTCCTGTTGCGGATGCTTTCTGCCGCCCTGTGGCGGAACGTTTGAAATTGTTCCCTCAAGTATTTTAAGAAGTGCTTGTTGCACTCCCTCACCGCTTACATCACGGGTAATTGACGGATTTTCGCTTTTACGGGCAATCTTATCAATTTCGTCAACATAGATAATTCCGCGTTCTGCTTTTTCAACGTCAAAATCAGCAGCCTGAATAAGTCTTAAAAGTATGTTCTCAACATCCTCACCCACGTAACCTGCTTCTGTAAGAGTCGTTGCGTCAGCAATAGCAAACGGAACGTCAATAATTTTTGCAAGAGTTTGTGCAAGTACGGTTTTACCAACACCAGTGGGTCCTAACAAGACAACGTTGCTCTTTTGAATTTCAACATCAGTTTCACAACCGAGGTAAATTCGCTTGTAATGATTATAAACAGCAACACTCAACGCTTTTTTAGCATCTTCCTGACCAACGACATATTCATCAAGCGCAGCCTTGATTTCCTGTGGCTTTGGAAGAACTTTTTCTTCAAGTTTCACTTTTTTACCTGATGGTTTTTGACGTCTGTCAACGTTTTCGTCGATAATGCCCATACAAAGTTCAATGCACTCATCACAGATATAAACACCCGGACCTGCAATAAGTTTTTCAACTTGTTCCTGAGTTTTACCGCAGAAGGAACATCTTACGTTTCTTTCTTTATCGTTTTCTCTTGGCATAACTTTCTCCTCAGGCTATTTTGCCTTATCTTTTATAGAAAACCTTATCAACAATACCGTAATCCATTGCTTCCTGAGCGGAAAGCCAATTGTCGCGTTCAGTATCGAGTGCAATTTGTTCGATTGGCTTACCAGTATTTTCAGCAAGGATTTTATTGAGTTTTTCTCTTGTTCTGAGAATATGCTCAGCGGCAATTTTAATGTCACTTGCCTGACCTTGAGCGCCGCCAAGTGGCTGATGAATCATAATTTCGCTATTAGGAAGTGCATATCTCTTACCCTTTGCACCTGATGACAAAAGGAATGCGCCCATACTTGCCGCCATACCCATACAAATCGTAGAAACGTCGCATTTAATATACTGCATCGTATCGTAAATTGCAAGTCCTGCTGAAACTGAGCCACCCGGACTATTGATATAAAGGCTAATGTCTTTTTCGCTATCCTGTCCTTCAAGATAAAGCAATTGTGCAACAACCAAAGATGCAGTCGCATCATTAACCTCATCTGACAAAACAATAATTCTATCATTCAAAAGTCTTGAAAAAATATCATATTGTCTTTCCCCTCTGTTTGTCTGTTCAACAACGTATGGTACAAGTGCCATAATATTACCTCCAACCGATTAGTTTTGAAAAGCATTAAAGAATTGCCCTTAAATTATTGAGCAATTCTTCAACACTTATACATATAAAATTTGTAAACTAATTATTCAGCATCTTCTGCTTTTTTAGTTGTTTTCTTTGCAGCAGGTTTCTTTGCAGGTGCTTTTTCAGCATCCTTCTTCTCAGCTGTTTTCTTAGTTGCAGTCTTCTTTGCAGGTGCCTGTTCAGCATCCTCTTTCTTTTCTGCTGTCTTCTTTGCAGCTGCTTTAGCTTCAGTGATTACAGCATTTTCTTTTACAAATTCGATTGCTTTCTTTGAAGTGATGTCAGCCTTGAGTGAATCAGCAGGAAGAGCCTTCTTAACTGCATCAACGTCCATATTGTACATTTCAGCAAGTCTGCTGTACTCAGCGGCAATATCATCTTCAGTTGCTTCAATATTTTCAGCTTTAACGATTTCTTCAAGTGCTAACTGAAGTTTAACCTGAGCCTCTGCATTTTCTTTATATCCTTCTCTGAACTTATCCATTTCCATACCTGTGTACATAAGGTAAGTGTCGAGATTTAAGCCCTGCATCTGAAGTCTGTAATTAAAGTCATTAACGATATCATCAATTGCTTTTTCAATCATACAAGCAGGAATTTCTGCTTTGATGCCGTTTGCAACTGTTTCAAGGATATCAGCTGTAACTTTGTTATCTGCATCTGCCTTCTTAGCATCTTCAAGCTGTTTCTTAACACTCTTCTTAAGCTCGTCAAGTGTATCAAATTCGCTTACATCCTTAACAAATTCATCATCAAGTGCTGGAAGTTCCTTCTTTTTAATCTCATGAAGCTTAATCTTGAAAACAGCATCCTTTGATGCAAGGTTTTCCTGATATTCTGCAGGGAATGTAACATTAACATCAAATTCTTCACCTGTTTTGTGACCGATAATCTGGTCTTCAAAACCAGGAATGAATGAACCACTACCAATTACAAGTTCATATTTTTCAGCCTTGCCACCTTCAAAAGCAACACCATCAACGAATCCTTCGAAGTCGATAACTGCTGTATCATCTTTCTTAACTGCTCTGTTATCAACAGAAACCATTCTTGAGTTCTGCTCCTGCATTTTTGCAAGTTCAGCTTTAACTTCATCAGCAGTAACCTTAACTGCTGGTTTTGAAGCTTTAACACCCTTATATTTGCCAAGCTTTACTTCAGGCTTAACTGTAACCTTAAGCTTAAGCACAACACCATCTTTTCCAATTTCTGGAACATCAAGGTCAAATGGAGTATCGATTACATCGAGACCTGCTTCAAGGATTGCTTCGCTTACTGCATCAGGATAAATAATTTCGAGAGCATCTTCATAGAAAACACCTTCGCCATACATTTTTTCAATAAATGCACGAGGAGCCTTACCCTTTCTGAAGCCGTTAACAGCAATATTTTTTCTCTGCTTGAGATAAGCCTTCTGGATTGCTGCTTCAAACGCTTCACCACTGATTGCAATTTCAAGCTCGTAGATATTTGTTTCTACTTTGTTTGATGATTTTAACATTTAATATTCCTCCTGAATATCATTGTTTTTATGATTTTCTTAAAAAATTCAATATATTATAACACAGAAAATTTTCAAATACAATATTTTCCATAAGTTTTTCTTACTATTTTCTTAAAAATAATAAGGATTTTAATGATTATTCTTTAGATTTTATATACAAAGGGCAAAATTCGAGATAATCCGCTGAAACAAGACGAAATTCAATTCCGTATTTTTCGCCATTGAAAGCAGTTCGGATTGCACCGCCGTGAAGATGACCGTAATAACATCTTTTAATATCATTTTTAACAAGCACTTCGATTATCGGGTCGCAATCGGCACTCATTGAAATCGGCGGATAATGAAGAAACGCTACAACTTCGCCATCCAATTCTTTTGCCATATCAATTGAACGTTGAAGGCGACTGCATTCACGTACCAAAACCTTATCTACGTTTTCCTTTTCTGCATCAAAAAACCAACCTCTGCTACCCGCAACAGCTATATCATCAATTTTATAAGCATTATTATGCAAAAACTTAATTGAGTCAAATCCGTTTTCAGCCATAAAGTTATTCATTTTATTAGCAGTATTCCACCAATAATCGTGATTACCTTTAAGAATAATTTTAGTTCCGTTTAATTGGTCAAGAAACTCAAAATCCTTTAAACTTTCCTGAAGACTCATCCCCCAAGAAATATCTCCGGCAATTATAACCGTATCGTCAGCCTCAACCAATTTTTGCCAATTATTTTTAAGGCGGGACTCATAATCATCCCACCCTTTAAATATATTCATCGGTTTATCAGAGGAAAAAGAAAGATGTGTATCACCTATTACAAAAACTGACATATACAAATTCTCCTATGAATAACTTGGCCTTCTTTTCAAAGAATAAAATTGAAAGGAGGTTAACAAAATGGATAAAAACAAAAACATTACTTGCGATGCATGTCATTGCACATACAATGACGGAAATATGAATTGCACAGCAGACGGTATTAGAGTTGGTACTCACAATGCTTGTTCTTGTGACGATACAAGATGTGCTACTTTTAAAATGAAGGCTGAAACAAAATAAATTTAATGCGGAAATCTGAAACAAGCTTTCGGATTTCCGCAAATACTTATTAAGTTATATGCCTAACATATCAAACACAACTTGTTTCATATTTTCTTTTTTAGCAACGCCGGTAAAACGCGGTGTCTTGCCTTTAAGAGTTGCAAGTTGAGGCGGTACGGATTCGTTTGACTTTGAGAACAATTCCTCAACCATATCGAACTCATTGTCCGCTTTGATTTCGTCTGTAATTGCGGCTAAAACACTTGCTGAGAATTTATACGGATTTGCAGTTGAAGCGATAACAGTTGGAGTTGTATCCCCCGTCTTCGCCATATAATCTTCATACACCTTAACTGCAACGGCAGTGTGAGTGTCGCAAAGATAATCTTTTTCTTGGAACACTTTACCAATTGTCGCTTTCGTTTCTGCATCATCACAGCATCCAGCGGCAAAAAGTGATTTAATTTCATCGGCAACATCTGCTGAAACTGTATATACACCGTCATTATTAAGAGATGACATCCAATCAGCTACCTGAACATCATTCTCACCGCAAAGGTGGAACAAAAGTCTTTCAAGGTTGCTTGAAATAAGGATATCCATTGACGGAGACGTTGTACAATAGAAATTTCTGTTTTTATCATAAGTACCGCTTGTTAAGAAATCTGTAAGAACGTTATTGGCATTTGATGCACAAATTAAAGTTTTTACAGGAACACCCATTTTCTTTGCATAATAAGCAGCAAGAATGTTACCGAAATTACCGGTTGGTACTACGACGTTCATTTCTTCGCCGTTTTTAAGCTCACCGTTATCGAGCATATCGCAATAAGCAGATACATAATAAACAATTTGTGGTACAAGACGACCCCAGTTAATTGAGTTAGCAGATGAAAAAGCAAGTCCGTTTTCTTTGAACTTCTTTTCGATGTCCTTATCAGTGAAAATCTTCTTAACACCCGACTGAGCATCGTCAAAGTTACCCTCAATAGCACATACGCTGACGTTTGAGCCTTCCTGAGTCGTCATCTGAAGTTTTTGCATTGGGCTGACGCCGTCAACCGGATAGAACACAAGAATTTTTGTGTTAGGTACATCCTTGAAGCCTTCAAGAGCCGCTTTGCCCGTGTCACCTGAAGTAGCAACAAGAATTACTATTTCAGTATCCTTAACAGTTTTACCTGCCGAAACTGTAAGAAGATATGGAAGCAACTGAAGTGCCATATCTTTAAATGCGCAAGTTGGTCCTCTCCACAACTCAAGGACGTTCGCCGTATCAGAAAGTTTATATAACGGAGCAACCTTTTCCGAACTGAATTTTCCTGCTTTATAAGCACCTTCAACGCACATTGAAAGTTCTTCTTCAGTAAAATCTGTAAGATAAAGTCTTAAAATCTCCTTGGCTCTCTCAATGTAACTCATTGGTACGAGTTTTTCTATAAACTCAAGTGAAATCTGTGGAATTTCAGTTGGCACAAAAAGACCGCCTTCAGAAGAAATTCCTTTAGCAATAGCCTCTGCCGCTGTAACCTTTACAGACTTATCTCTCGTACTTGTATAAAACATAGTAACACATCCTTTTCGTGTGGTATTCTAACATAAATTTATTAGCTTTTCAATTATATTTTTACATTTATTGACCTTTTGCATCAAATGCGTTTTCAATATGATTGATTTTTACGGGCTCGTCATTTTCAAAATACACTTCGATAATATCAAATCTTGGCTGACGTTTTTCTTCATACTTCATCAAATATATCTGTGACGAAGCAATAATCTTTGCTCTTTTAACGGCATCAACGGCATCGGACGGTGAATATTTCATATTTTCACTTCTTGTTTTAACCTCAACAAAGCAAACGTATTTTTTATCCTCTGCAATTATATCTATTTCGCCAAACTTACACTTGAAGTTGCCCTCAAGAATAATATAACCGTGATGTCGCAGATATCTTGATGCAAGAATTTCGCCGTATTCACCGATTAAACGCTTATCCATTGTTTAAGACCTTTTTAAGAAATGACCTTCTGTGAATTGGTGCTACACCATATTTTTCAATCATTTCATAGTGAAGTTTCGTGCCATAGCCCTTATGCTTTTCAAAGCAATATTCAGGATATTTTTCAGCGAGCTTTAACATAAATCTGTCACGGCTTACTTTTGCAAGAATAGATGCCGCGGCAATCGACATACTCTTTCCGTCACCCTTGACAACCGTTTCGTCAGGAATTGAAAGTCCAGGGTGCTGATTACCGTCAATCAATGCATAATCTGGCTTTACGCTCAAGCCCTCCACTGCTCTTCTCATTGCAAGAAAAGTGGCATTGAGAATGTTTATATCATCAATTTCCTGCTCAGTTGCAATTCCGATTGAGTAAGCAATCGCTTTTTCACAAATTACGTCAAAAAGCTGTTCTCTTTTCTTTTCGGTGAGTTTTTTTGAGTCGTTAAGACCGTCAATTTCCAACCCCATCGGCAAAATAACTGCCGCCGCATATACGGGTCCCGCAAGCGGTCCACGACCGGCTTCATCAATTCCGCATATTACTTTAAAGCCTTTTTCAATAGCGTTTTGCTCATAAGAATAGTCCATTATTACAACTCCGGTCTTTCCAGAGAAATCGTACCGAGTCTGCCTCCTCGATATTCATCAAGAAGCATTACAGAGGCTCTCTCGTAATCAATTTCTCCGCCTTTAATCATCATACCGCGTTTTTTGCCAATCATCTCAAGAACTTCCCAAGCCTCTTTATCGGCAAAATCCGCAATTTTATATCTTTCTGTAAGTCGGTCAGGATAATCAGTTTTCATAACCTCTAAAAGTCTTACGGCGAGAGTTACAGCATCAAGAATTTCGTCCTTTACTGAACCTATAAACGCCAGTCTGTCCCCGACCTTTTGGTCATCAAATTTCGGCCACAAAACGCCCGGTGTATCAAGCAATTCAATACCGTTTCCAATTGGAAACCATTGATTATGTCTCGTAACGCCTGCTTTATCAGCAACTTTAGCCTTAGCCGCACCTGCCATTCTGTTGATAAATGAAGATTTACCCGTGTTAGGAATACCCACAACCATAATTCTTAAGGCTTTACCGGGCATCCCGCGTTCCTCATTTTTCTTTATAACGTTTTTAAGCACTTCACGTACAGCTACGATATAATTATTCAAACCTTTGCCCGTTCTGCAATCAACAGGAATTGCACGGACACCGTTTCTTTTGTAATATTCAATCCATTGATTTGTTGTATTTTTATCAGCCAAATCACATTTATTAAGCAAAACAATTCGAGGCTTGCCGTTAATCATTTCTTCAAGCTCAGGATTTGAACTGCTATAAGGGATTCGCGCATCAATTATTTCGGTTACGCCGTCAACCATTGACAAACTTTCTTTAATAAGACGTCTTGTTTTTGCCATATGGCCTGGAAACCATTGCACGATTTGTCTTTGAGTATCAGCCATAATATTTACTCCTCAGCTTCAGTGTTGAAAAGCTTTGTGTCACCGACTCTGTAAAAAACCGTTCCCAACACGTATCTTTCATCAATCATACCAATATTGGAATCACGACTGTCGGAAGAGTTATTCCTGTTGTCACCCATAACAAACAATTTACCTTTAGGAACAACGTAACTCTTTTCCATTCCACTAAATTTTGTTATTTTTTCTTTAGTATAATCTTCTTCCAAAGGGACGCCGTCAACGATAACTGCACCGCTTTTTTTATCAAATTCTACAGTCTGTCCACCCGTTGCAATTACTCTTTTAATAAGTACAAGGTTATAAATGTTAGGTTGTGAAATAACAACCACATCACCCTGCTTAATATCTTTGTCAACAGCGGTAATCAAAAGGTTATCTCCATCATATAGAGTGTTTTCCATAGACCTGCCTGAAACTGTTGAAATCTTAAAAAAGAAAGTAAATATAATACTGACCACTAAAACAGCAGTCAGTAATACAGATGCAAAGTCATAAATTGCATTTAGTATCTTTGTCTTATTCATCATTACTAATCTTCCAATCGCCAAATGGAAAAAGTCTTATCTGTGCCACACCGAGAACGTATCTTTCATCAATAAAGCCAACTGTTCTGAAACGGCTGTCAAGAGAATCATTTCTGTTGTCGCCCATTACGAACAAACAACCCTCCGGCACAGTTAAAGGATAAACAAAATCGCCCATTCTCTCAGTTTGTTCTGCGATATACGGCTCATAAAGAACCACACCGTTAACCGTAACAGTACCCTCAATAAAATCAATATTTATTGTATCGCCACCCTTTGCAATCACGCGCTTTATAAGTGGTTCATTAAGCGAATTAGGCTGCGTTACAACGACAATATCACCTGATTCAATCTCACTAGGCACTGCACTGACCGTAAGCCAATCTCCGTTAGAAAGTGTGGGGTTCATTGAATTACCGCTAACACCAACAACTCTAAAAATAAACGTAAATATCAAAAGTATAAGAATTACCGCATAAATGAGAGAATCAAGCCATTCATAAACTATCTCCCACACGTTTTTCTTGGTTTTTCCAGAGTATTCATTACTTTCGAATGAAATAGCAAATTCTTCTGTTTTTCTCATTTTTATCACCTGTATTTTTATTCGTGTTTACGAAACTGTTATTTTATTTGAGATGCAATTGTGCATAGCTTCTTTAATCTGTGATTTATTCCCGAACGGGATATAGGTTCAGAAAGACTGTCTCCCAATTCTCTCAACGACATATCGGGATTTTCAAGTCTCAACTCCGCAACCTCTCGCAATTCATTAGAGAGATATGACAATCCCACAGTATTTTTTATATGTAAAATTGCTTCAACCTGCTTTGCGGCGGCATCAATGGTCTTATCAAGATTTGCACTTTCAAAATTCAACTTTCTGTTAACGTTGTTGCGCATATCCTTATACATTTTAACGCCCATAAGTTCAAGACTTGAATTAAAAGCACCCATCACCGTCAAGACATCTTCAATAGCCTCACTGTCTTTAAAATAGATTACGTAGTTTGAGCTTCTTGTAACGGTTTTTGGAGTTACTGAAAGTTCATCATAATCATCAATAAACAGCTTTAAATCACGGCTTAAATTAAGATAAGGCACAACAAATTCAAGATGATAGCCTTTATTCGGGTCGTTAATTGAACCGCAAGTCAAAAACGCACCTTTTAAAAACGCGATTTTGCAACACTCGTCTGTGATGTTACTCCAATTAAGTCTCGAAGTACTTGTTTTTTTATCGTAGCCGAAGGTTTCAAGCACTTTTAATCTTTCTTGAGGATTATTAACTTCTATTTTATATTTTCCTGCTTCAGTTTTGTTGATAACAGGATTTACTTTACAAATTTTAACCAACATTTCTTTATACGTTTCGGCAACACCGCCGTGTTCCGTAAGCAAAGAAACGTCAAATGAAGAAAATGCTCTTGAGAATAAAATCATACCGTAAGCAAACGCGTGTAAACAGCACTCATTTTCAATCTCAACAGACAAAATTTCATTCTTTACATCTGCTGAAAACGACATTTTATCACTATCTCTTAATGTCGCGGTGATAAACCGAAACATTATATCCTTTTTCTTTAATATCCTTATAGACAATTTCTGCAAAAGTAACCGAACGGTGTTTACCGCCTGTACAGCCAACTGAAATTGTCAACTGACTCTTGCCCTCACTTCGATAAAGAGGTACCAAATAATTGATTAAATCCAAAAGTTTTGGAACTAGTCCCTTTGCCTGTTCAAAACTCATAACGTAATCACTTACACAATCTTCAAGACCCGTATGTTCTTTTAATTCAGGAACATAAAAAGGGTTCGGCAGACATCTCACGTCAAACACCAAGTCAGAATCTTTCGGAATGCCGTATTTAAACCCGAAAGACGTAATGTTGATTTTCAATGTGTTGACGATATCTTCAAGAAACAGCTCGGCAATTCTCTCTTTAAACTGAGACGTAGTAATTAAAGAAGTGTCAATTATATAATTCGCAATTGTTCTTGCTTTGTTCAGCATTTTTCGTTCTTTAATTATTATATCAAGTAATTCTGACTGTGAATTTTTGCTTGATAACGGATGTTTTCTTCTTGTCTCTTGATAACGACGCATTATAACCTCATTATCTGCATCAATAAAGAGGATTTTATAATCACATTCCATTACTTTGAGTTCATCAAGAGCTTTGAAAAGCTCGTTGAAAGACTCGCCAAGTCTAACGTCGGCAACAATTGCCACTTTTTCTCTTGCTTCGGTTGAGTCATTGAGAATTTTTACAAAAGTAGGGATTAACTGCGGAGTCATATTGTCAACGCAGAAAAATCCGATATCTTCCAAAGTGTCAATTGCTCTTGACTTACCTGCACCTGACATACCTGTAACAATTACAAGTTGCATTATAACTCCTCCTTACTTTCCAATAATTTTTACTTCAGTTTCAAGCATTACACCATGCTTATCATAAACTGTTTTTTGGACGTCGCCAATCAATTGCAAAACGTCAGTAGCAGTAGCGTCGTTTTTGTTGATAACAAATCCTGCGTGTTTTTCGCTGACCTGAGCGCCACCCACCGTATAGCCTTTAAGTCCGCAATCTTCAATAAGTGCGCCTGCAAAATAGCCTTCAGGACGTTTAAACGTACTACCTGCACTGCCGAATTCAAGCGGCTGTTTATCTTTTCTTTTTTGAAGATTCGTATCCATTAAAGCTTTAATTTCAGTTTTGTCTGATTTTTTCAACTTCAAAATTGCAGAAACAACCGTGTATCCGTTTTCCGTATAAGCGCTTCTTCGATATCCAAGATTAAGTTCATCTTGAGAAAACTCTCCCAAAGCACCGTTTTTATCGATATGCTTACAAGAATAAAGAACGTCCTTCATTTCACCGCCGTAAGCACCTGCGTTCATATAAACTGCACCGCCGAGAGTACCCGGTATTCCGTAGGCAAATTCCAACCCCGATAACGAATTTTCAAGTGCAAACATACAGAGTGATTTTAAAGATGCCCCTGCTTCACAGTAAATTGTAGTTTCATCAAGCAACTCAATTTTTGAAAGTTTGGAGCCGATTTTAACAATAACGCCGTCAAATCCACCGTCAGTTACAAGCAAATTCGAGCCATTGCCTATAACGAAGGGTTCAACGTTGTTTTTATAACAAAAACCAATTACGTTTTCAAGACATTCAACAGAATCAGGTATAATGAGAAATCTCGCGTTACCACCACATTTAAAGCTAGTATATTTTTTCATTGGCGCATCCGCAATAACTTCAGCACCAAGATTTTCGGCAAACAATGTGATTTCTTTATACACTCATATACCCTCTTTCAATTAGTAATTTTGCCAGATATCAATTTCCTTTGCTTTTGGCTCATAGCCGTCATCCATACCAAGATGGTGAAGCAGTTCACGCGCCGCATTATAACCCATTTTCTTTTGTCTGTTATTCATAGCCGCACATTCAATAATGACAGCAAGATTTCGTCCGGGTTTAACGGGAACCACCGTAAGCGGAACTTTAATGTCCATAATCGTAATATATTCATTATCCAGTCCCATTCTGTCATAAACCTTTGAGCTGTCCCAAGGTTCAAGCTGAACGACCATATTGATTTTTTCAGTAAGTTTAACAGCACCCATACCGAAAATTCGTCTTGCGTTAATAATTCCGATACCGCGAAGTTCAATAAAGTGACGAATATTGTCAGGAGCAGTACCTACAAGAGTTTTGGAAGAAGTCTTTCTGATTTCAACAGCGTCATCGGCAATAAGACGGTGACCGCGTTTAATAAGCTCTATCGCCGTTTCACTCTTACCTACACCGCTGTCACCGACAATGAGAATACCTTCACCGTAAACTTCAACAAGTACACCGTGACGGGTAATTCTTTCTGCCAGTTCTGTACCGAGGAAATAAATGAGAGTAGCCATTGCGCTTGAAGTCGAATCGGCTGAACGAAGAATAGGCACACTGTATTTCTGAGCAAGTTCAATCATACCGTCGATTGGTTCAAGATTTCTTGTAATCAAAATCAAAGGAGGCTGTTTACTGATTAAACTTTCTAAACTTTCCAATTGCTTTTCTTTAGACATTGAATTAAGAAAATCCATTTCGCCGAAGCCTAAGAACTGAACTCTTGCAGGGTCAAAATATGGGTCAGCGCCTGCAAGTAAAAGTCCCGGTCGGTTAACTTCCTTTGAAGTGATTGAAAGTACAGAAGCATCGCATGGTAAATAAAGAACTTCATATCCGTTTTCGTTGATAACTTTTTCAAGTGTTACAGAGTGTTTTGATACCAAAATGCCTACCTCCCCTTTATACATAATATAATTATTTTAATTATATAACATTGTTTTAAAATTTCCAATAGTTTTTTCAAAAAAATATTAAAAAAATTGAACCCGACAGGTATTCCCATCGGGCTCTTTTTTTAAACTTTGTTAAAAGACTTATTTCATATTTTCTTCGTATGACTTAATCATCTTTTTAACCATCTGACCGCCAACAGAACCTGCCTGCTTTGAAGTAAGGTCACCGTTGTAGCCCTGCTTAAGATTTACGCCAACTTCAGAAGCTGCTTCCATCTTAAAACGGTTGAGAGCTTCACGAGCCTCAGGTACTACGTTCTTTTTACCTCTTGACATTTCGAATACACCCCTTATCAATTAGAATTTTATATCAATCACGTTTGCAATAATAGTTTGAACATTATTACTGTTAATATTATTGAAAAAAATTGCTAATTTTTTTGATAGTCGCGCAATGATAAAAATTTATAGCCTTGACGTTGAGCTTCGTCGATTATATCCCCTAACGCATTTGCGTTGTCGGGTGAAACGGAATGAAGCAAAATTACTGCGCCCGAATGAAGCCGTGACGTTACCGTATCAAACGCATAATCCTTACCCTTTTGATTGTTTAAATCCCAGTCTGCATAAGCTAACGACCAAAATACACAGGTATATCCCAATTCATTGAGTTTATTCAAAGCAACCTCGTTATATTCACCTTTTGGAAATCTAAAATACGGTTCACTGTAATTAAACTCTGATTTTAAATAATTTTCCATTTCTTTTACTTCTTGTTCAATTTGCTCGGTGCTTATTTCCGCAAAGGACGGATGAGTATTTGAATGATTACCGACGATATGACCTTCATCAATCATCCGTCTGATTAAATCGGGATTTTCTTTAACCTGTGGCAAGGTACAGAAAAACGCTGCGTTGACGTTCTTTTCTTTTAACACATCAAGAATTTTTGAGGTGTAGCCGTTTTCATAACCGCAATCAAAGGTCAAATACAACACCTTTTCATCACTTTTTGTATCAAGACAAAACGCGTTGAAATTGTTTTCATCGAAAAACTTCTGCGCATTCTTTGAAATAGTATTCGCCTCGCCGTTTTTTGCCACACCGTAGCTGTGAGCTATTTTTTCAGAAGAAAGTACCCGTTCGGCCATTGGCTCGGGCTTTGCCGTAATATCAGCAGATTTTTCTTCTTTTTCGGTTATAGTCTCGGATGGTGCTAGAGGTTCTTCTTTGCTTTCATTGTTGCAAGCGCAAAGCATCAACAACAAGGTGAAAATTACTGTAAGTTTAACAAAATATTTCATTTGAAATCACTTACTTCATCATACTGTTCATACTGTCCATAACGTTATTAACAGTATTCATTGCCTTTTTAGCCGTCTTTTTCATCTTCTTTGAAGACTTACCTGACATTGAATTTGTTACTGCAACCGCCGCCGTACCTGCAAGCATACCTGCGCCAACTGCTTTTGCTACATCCTTTTTATCCATTTTTATTTCCTCCTTTATAAAAATTACTCAAAAATTTTTGAGCAATAATATTTTTTGAAGGAAAATAAAAAAAATCACAAAAGTGTATTTAAAATTATTTCTAAAAATGTTATACTTTGAATTAGAAATTTTTGAAAATACAAGGTGATTTTTATGACGCTGAATATTGTTATGGTTGAGCCTGAAATTCCTCAGAACACGGGCAACGTTGCACGTACCTGCGCTGCAACGGGAGCAAGATTGCATCTTGTTGGCAAAATGGGATTTACTCCCGATGATAAAAAATTAAAACGTGCAGGACTGGATTATTGGTATCTTCTTGATATTACTTATTATGACACTATGGAAGAATTTTTCGAGAAAAATCCAGATGGAAATTTCTTCTATTTTTCAACGAAAGCACAGAAAAGACATTCTGATGTTAAATATCCAGACAATACATATCTTGTTTTCGGCAAGGAAACCGCAGGTCTTCCTGAAAAACTATTGTTTGAAAATGCAGATAAGTGTGTGAGAATACCGATGATTGACGAAGCAAGAAGCCTTAATTTGTCAAATGCAGTTGCAATCGGTGTTTATGAGACGCTCAGACAATGGGATTATCCACAGTTGTTAGAGTCAGGAGAACTTCGCAATTACAATTGGAGTGACCAACAATAGAACACAAAAAAACGGTAGGTTTTCACCTACCGTTTTTATTTTGTTATTTATCCAAGCCAAACGCCGTTGGATGCAAATTTATATGTTTTGCCGTTAATTACTTTAGTGCCTGTTACCATATAGCCGTTGCTGTCAAGGTAATACCACTTGCCACCGTCTTTAACCCAGTTGTTATATACCATTCTGCCGTTTGCATCAAGGTAGCACCAACCCTTTGAGTCTTTAACCCAATCGTTTGTTACACAGTAGCCGTTTGCACCGACATAGCACCAACCAACCGAGTCTTTAATCCACTTGTTAGTTGCCATTCTGCCGTTTGCATCGAGGTAACACCAGCCAACGCTGTCTTTTACCCACTTGTTTGTTACACAGTAGCCGTCAGCACCAACGTAGCACCAGCCTACGCTATCCTTAACCCAAGCATTTGTGAGCATTGCACCGCTTGAACCCAAATAGCACCAGCCCGTTGAGTCTTTCTTCCAGCAGTTTGATACCATATAGCCGTTTGAGTCCATAAAGTACCATTTACCGTTATCTTTAACCCATTTGTTATATACCATTCTGCCGTTTGCATCAAGGTAGCACCAACCCTTTGAGTCAGCTTTCCAACAATTTGTTACGCAATAACCGTCAGCACCAACGTAGCACCAGCCTACACTGTCTTTAATCCATCTGTTTGTAGCTTTAATGCCGCTTTCAAAGTAAGCCCATTTACCGTCTTCAAGAACCCAGCCGTTACGTTCAACATTACCAAAAGTAACTCTTTCAATCAACATTTCATCGTTTAATACGATATTGGTATATGTAGTTTTATCTGTGTAGCAAGAGTACATTTCTTTTGTAGCATACCATTTACCATCAACATACTCAACAGTGTAGTCAATGTATATTCCAGTGTTATCGCTATCACCATATCCCCATTCATACATCCAAACAGTATTATCTTCACTGTGATAGCCTGGATGCTTTGTAATGTTAACACCTGTAATAGCAAATGTTTTTTCAATCATATCCACAACATCATCAGCATCGAATATTATATACCAATTCTCTTCATCGTTATCGAAATCATATTCATACTTGTGCCAATGTTCAAAAACAGCAATAAGAGAAAGGTCAATTAAATTATAAATTGATTTTTCAATGTCTAATCCAGTAAACTCATGATTATAGTAATATTCACTAAAAGAACCGCAAAAACTAATATTATTAAACGAACTCTTGCTTGTTGAAAGAGCCCAATACCAATTATTAGTTGCTAAAGTGTTACTTTCCATTTCGCCGATATAAACAGTTACATCTTTATATGGATATTCTGCTGCATATATCGGTTCAGCATCATAAGAACTGATATTTGTTTCATCTTCATCATAACTATAAGCATAAGAAATGCCGCCAGGGAATGTACCAATATCTGTAATTATATATCCGAAAGCACTACCCCAGTCACCCTGATGCCAGTCATAGTCAAGCATAGTTCCAACATCGCTTGTACCGTCTTCTTTATTAAAACTTATTTTAAGCTCGTTAAGACCGCTGATTGTTATTGACTCATAAGGATTATCGATGAACGTTACTTCAAATTCACCGTCATATCCCATAAAGCTGAATGTACCTGCACTTACATAATCAGAAACAAATTCAGCCTCATCAAACATAAGTACATAACCATATTCTCTGTACAAATCACTTACAAGACATTCGTTAGTTGAACCGTCTTTGAATTCAATTTCAGCAGTAAAATCAAGATATTCTGTATAACCGTATTCGTCATCAATACCAAAGGCAAGATTTCTTTCAGGAGTTAAAGTCATATTTTCAATTGGAGTTTCAACTACTTCAACCGTAAATTCAACTTCCTGACCCATAAAGTAACCAGTTACTTCGTGTTCACCAAGACCCCAAGATGTATCAAAGGATTGGTCGGTATCATAATCAATACTAATCCAGTAATCGTTATATTTTATAACGCCGTAACTGTCGGACTCATATTTTGTACCATCTTTCATTACTGCTGTATAGCTTGGATAGAAATAATAATGGAAATATTCATCAGTATATACCCATTCACCAAGGTCTTCATCATAATATTGCTCACGTTCCCAATAACCGTCAGCATTTTCGATTATTGTTATGTCGTCCATAATGACATAATCAAGCGGGCTTTCAGCAACCTTAACTTTTGCAGTTGTTTCGTAACCCATGAAAGAAACGGTTATGTCATTATAACCAACTTCAAATGGAGTTTCATAACTCTGATTATGGTTGTATTCTATATATTCACCTGTTTCATCTTCAATTTCCCAAGATTCGCCTGTTATAACTGTACCATCTTTATAAGTAATGATATACTCTAATTCAGCATCACCAACATAATAATAGAAATAATTGTCTGATTCACCGATATATTCATCATCTTCATCATATAAAGAGTCTGTTGCGTAATAACCATGAACACCTTCAATTAAATCTCTACCCTGATTAACAGTAATACTTTCAACAGGGCATTCAATAACATTAACAGGTACTGTTATTGTATTGCCAAGGAATGAAATCTCAACATCGTGAGAGCCAACGCCCCACTGATTGTAGTAAGATTGTTCAGAAGAAACAGATGGATAATAACCTGTTTTTTCTTCAATATCCCAATAGTCACCTGTATAAACAGAACCATCTTTATAAGTTATTGTGTATTCAAAGAAATTGAAATCATAAACATCGTCATAATAGAAATATTCTTCTGAATATCCCCATTCGCCAAGGTCTTCGATATAAATCCAATCACTTGTATAATAACCATTCCAGTATTCAACCAAATCCCTTGCAGCTACTGCTTCAACGCTTTTAACAGGGTTTTCGACAACCTTAACTGTACCTGTACCCACAACATCGAATATTTCTACATATATTGTATTAGAGCCAACGTCCCATTGACTATCATAAGACTGACTAGAATAATATGAAGGATAAACACCACATTCATTATAAACTTCATCTTCATCTCCAATAAACTGACTCCCATCAGAATAAGTCAATGTGAAAATTAAGTCTGCATTACTTATATAATAGTTGAAATATTCGAGGTCATAAGCATCTGTTGACTCGTTATAATCATAGTTCCAATAACCACTGTAATTTTCAATCAAGTCTCTCTGTCCTACCGCAGTTATGCTAACAGGAGTTTCAACAGTTTCAAGAAAATAATCATATACTGCTGCAACGTAACCATTATAAGTGGTCAATTCAATAAGATAAGTCTCTCCTGCCTCAGCGTTAAAACCGCAGCTAAAGTTATTACCTTCACCATCGTCGTCATCATAAGCAAACCAATCAGAAGAATAGCTATCATAGATATAGACTTTGGGGTCACAATTAGAATAATTACTGTTGTCGGATGAAATTACATAGTAACCACTTTCAGTTGGTGTAAATTCAACATAAACAGAAGGATTTTCTTCTGTGAGAGTAACCGTTCCAACAACACCCACTTCAATCTGTTCGTAAGTACCTGTTGCAAATGACATAAATGCCATTGTTGATAACAGCATTGACATTACAATCAGAATTGATAATACCTTTCCTAAAGTTTTTTTCATTGTAAAAACAACCTCCTTTTAATCAAGGTTCACTTGATTTATATATTTTACACAATTAATTGTATTATAATTGTAGATTTATGTCAATAATTTATAAATAAAAAAATTAAAAAAATCCCTATTTCCTTTTAGAAACAGGGATTTTAATCTAAAAAAATTATTCAGGAAATCTTTTATTAGCCTTTAAGTTTGGTAATTCAGGAATAAAATATTCTTTCACAAGTGTAACCACAATTTTTGCTTCAATATAATTTAGTCCATCATTATCCTTTAAATCTTTACTTGCTTTTGTAATAGAATTATTGCTTTCATCAATATTATAAACGTATTTAAGCTCATCATAAGTCATTATCAGCTCGCCGTTTTCATCAGTTTTGCCTGAAAACTCAAGAACATTAGCACTTGGAAATTCTGCATTAACTTTAATGAGAGCCACTAAATTTTCTTTCTTTACACCATATTTTTCTGAGATTGCTACAATATATTTATTGTTTGGATTATCACTAAAATAAACTTCAGCATTACTGTTTTCAAGCCTTTCTTTATCTTCATTACTAAGTAAAGAATTACTTGAGTTCTTTTTAGTAGTGGTTGTAGTAGTTGTAGTAGTTGTTGTATTATCAGATTTGTTAACTGTATCTTTCTCCGTCTGCTTTTCGGTTTGCTTTTCTGTTGTTTCAGTAAACATTGCTGATTCTGTTGTTGTTTGAGTAGTTGTGTCTTGCTCATTATTATTTTTTGAACAAGCAGAAAAAGCTGAGCAAAAAACAGAAACTATTAAAATAACCAATAAAGCTTTCTTCATAATAAATCACCTCATAAAAAAAAGGTGTGACAAGCACACCTGATTTTTAATTGCAAGAATTAGCCAAGGAGTCCTGTAATTGTTGCAAGAAGGTCTTCAAGATTGATACCACCAAGAAGACCCATAATTGTCTCAAGCAAACCTGTGATAACGTCCATTATGCGCACCTCCTTATCATTTTTATGTGTACATAATAACACTTTCTTATTCCTTTTTCAATACTTTAGCGCACTAAATAATTGACAAAATTTCTGTTCATATTTTGTTAATAATTAACAAAAAGTCCCCATTCTTTTCAGAATGAGGACTTTGACTTGTAAAGTCAACTTATTTAAGAGTAACTTTTGCGCCAACTTCTTCAAGCTTAGCTTTGATGCTTTCAGCATCTTCCTTAGAAGCAGCTTCCTTAAGTACTTTAGGAGCACCGTCAACGAGAGCCTTTGCTTCTGCAAGGCCAAGACCTGTAACTTCACGAACAGCCTTGATAACCTTAATCTTTTCTGCGCCAACTTCTGTAAGTTCAACGTCAAATTCTGTCTTTTCTGCTGCTGCATCTGCTGCGCCTGCTGCTGGAGCTGCTACTGCAACTGCAGCTGCTGCTGATACACCAAATTCTTCTTCTACTGCTTTAACGAGCTCTGAAAGCTCAAGAACTGTGAGAACCTTAAGTTCTTCAACGATTGCCATAACTTTTTCTGATGCCATGGTAATTTACCTCCAAAAATTTTAAATATTAGTTTAGTAATTTTTTAATAATTATTCAGCAACTGGTGCTGCTTCGTCACCCTTGTCAACAATAGCCTGTACGGCACGTGCAAAAGATGCGATTGGTGCGTTGAACGCACTGAGAACAGTAGCAAGCAATACTTCTCTTGATGGAAGCTTTGCAAGACTGTCGAGTTTGTCAAGACCGATAACCTCATCATCAAGGAAACCTGTCTTAAGTGAGAAATTCTCGCTCTTCTCAGCATATTTACCGAGAATTCTTGCTGCTGCAACATAGTCATCTTTACTTGTTGCGATAGCAGTTGTGCCCTCAAGAGCACTGCTCATATCAGCAAGGCTTGTACCTTCGATAGCACGACCCAAAAGAGTGTTCTTAACAACTGTGTATTCAACACCTGCTTCACGAAGCTCTTTACGAAGCTTTGTGTCGTCTTCAACGCTGATACCCTTGTAATCAACAACAACACCTGCGATTGAAGCGTCAAGTCTTTCTTTAAGGGCAGCCACCTGCTGTTTCTTTAATTCTAAAACCTTCTCGCTTGGCAAACGATTCACCTCCTATTAAATTTTTATAAATGCGCTTGCAAGAGAGAAAAAATGCCCTTTCTGCAAAGACAGAAAAGGCATAGAAACATTTTAAATAAATGCTAATATCCTCGGTAGGCAGTTTTATAACTTTACGCAAAATGCACCTACTGTCTTTGGCAAGCTAAATTATATTAACATAACCTTAAAGGTTTGTCAACACTTAATTATTCAGCAACAGGAGTTGCTGTGAATTTGTTTGAGTTGATTTTAACGCCAGGACCCATTGTTGAAGCAACAGTAACAGACTTAATGTACTGACCTTTTGTTGCTGCCGGTTTAGCCTTAACGATTGCATCCATAAGTGTGTCAAGGTTTTCCTTGAGCTTTTCTGCACCGAATGATACCTTACCGATTGGGCAGTGGATGATGTTTGTTTTGTCAAGACGGTATTCAATTTTACCAGCCTTAGCTTCTGTAACAGCCTTAGCAACGTCAGGTGTAACTGTACCTGCTTTTGGGCTTGGCATAAGACCGCGAGGACCGAGAACCTTACCGAGACGACCAACGATACCCATCATATCAGGGCTTGCGATACATACGTCAAAGTCCATAAATCCACCCTGGATTTTTTCCATAAGGTCTTCTGCACCAACATATTCAGCACCAGCTGCAAGAGCTGCGTCAACTTTGTCGCCCTTTGCGAAAACTGCAACTCTAACCTTTTTACCTGTGCCGTTAGGAAGAACAACAGCGCCTCTAACCTGCTGGTCTGCGTGACGTGAGTCAACACCAAGGCGAACGTGAAGTTCAATTGTTTCATCAAATTTAGCTGTTGAGCCCTTTACTGCAAGTTCGAGAGCTTCAGCTGTATCATAAAGTTTTGTTCTGTCGATAAGCTTTGCGCTTTCAACATATTTCTTTCCGTGTTTCATAATTCAAATTCCTCCAAAAAAGTGGTTAATCGGATTCTGATTTTTCCTCCCACAAGGAGAATCAGTCAACTACAGTAACGCCCATACTACGTGCTGTACCTGCAATCATACTCATTGCAGTTTCAATTGTTGCAGCATTAAGGTCAGGCATTTTCTGTTCAGCGATTTTTCTAATCTGCTCTTTAGTGATTGTAGCTACCTTTGTCTTGTTAGGAACACCCGAACCGCTCTCAATTCCGCAAGCCTTCTTGATAAGAACAGCTGCAGGTGGAGTTTTTGTTACGAATGTAAATGTACGGTCTGCATAAACCGTGATAACAACAGGGATAATAAGTCCCATATCGTTCTTTGTGCGTTCGTTGAATTCCTTTGTGAACGCCATAATGTTAACACCGTGCTGACCAAGAGCTGGACCAACAGGTGGCGCTGGTGTTGCTTTACCAGCAGGAATCTGAAGCTTAATAAAGCCTACTACTTTCTGAGCCATTTTTAGCACCTCCAAAATTCGTGGTATGGCGGAATGGACAGCTCTTCCATCCCTCCCACGACGCTTTGACAAAAAGCGTCATAAAAAGCGTAATTACGCTAATTACCAAATAAATAAATTAATCTTCGACCTTTTCAACCTGGTCAAGTTCGAGGTCAACAGGAGTTTCACGACCAAGCATTGAAATTACAACGCATACAGAATTGTTGTCAACGTCAAGTTCACGAACAACACCGATTATACCTTCAAATGCACCGTCGATAATTGAAACCATATCGCCAACTTCGTAATCGATTTTGATGACTTTCTTTTCAACACCCATATCATAAACTTCTTTCTCAGTAAGAGGAATCGGTTTACTTTCAGGGCCAACGAAGCCTGTAACACCGCGTGTGTTGCGGATTACATACCAAGTGTCATCTGTCATTTCAAGGTCACCTGTTTCTTCATTTTCAAAAACAGCAACCTTTACCATTACATAACCCGGGAAAATTTTTCTTTCAACTTCTTTTTTCTTATCGTCCTTAATCTCAGTAACGATTTCAGTAGGAACTTTAACCTCTAAAATAAGGTCATGCATTTTACGATTATCAACAATCTTTTCAATGTTAGTTGCTACTTTGTTTTCATAACCTGAATAGGTATGTACAACATACCATCTGGAGATTTCTGCCATAACTAAATCCCCTTTCGATTATTTCATCAAAAACAAGCTAATCATATTTGCAGCTGTCGTAGTTGTCTCAGTAACATCTTCTTTGTTTGCAAGACCAACCAAAGCGTCGATGATTGCTGCAAGTCCTTGGTCAAATGCATAAATTGCAATACCAACAACAAGAACAACAACAATAACAACTAATGAATTATTAAGAACTGTTTTTCCGGATGGCCACGTAACCTTTTTGCACTCGCCCTTGAAGTCCTTAAAGAACTTTTTAACTGCTGCACCGGCTTTTTTGAAAGGATTTTCCTTTTTCTTTGCAGGAGCATCGTTTTTCTTTGAAGCAACTTCGGCAGTGGTCTTTTCTTTGTTTTCAGACATTTTACTAACCTCCGAATTACTTTGTTTCCCTATGAAGAGTATGTTTCTTGCAGAATCTGCAATACTTGTTCATCTCCATTCTGTCGGGAGTGTTCTTCTTGTTTTTCTTTGTGTTGTAGTTTCGCTGTTTGCACTCTGTGCAAGCTAATGTGATTTTTACTCTCATTTTCGGCACCTCCGTTAATGTGTTATCTGAAAAATCAGCAGATAACTTGTGTATAGCCTGCCTCGTAAAAATGGGCACAAAAATAAAGCCCTCTTTTTCGAGGTACGGGTATTCTATCATACTTGTCAAGTATTGTCAATAGATATTTTAAAAATGTTTTTCCTGATACATATTATATTGTATATTAAATCCTAAAGCGTGCGAAAATGGTGGGAGCAAATCCCACCATTTTGTTATACTATTTCTTTTTCTTACCGAAGAATCCTTTTTTATCGTCGCCCAAATTGTCGATATTAAACTCATCAGCAAGTTGTTTAATAAGTTCCTCTTGTTTCTGAGTAAGTTTCTTTGGCACGTCAACAATAATTCGTACAAGCTGGTCGCCTTTTCCTATTCCGCTTCTGCTTTGAATACCGCGACCGCGGAGTTTGAACACGTCACCAGGCTGTGAACCTGCAGGAATTGTGTATTCAACGTTACCGTCAAGCGTAGGCACCTGAATTTTACAGCCCAAAGCAACCTGCATAAAAGATACGTGAGCATCATACCAGACATTATAACCGTCACGTTCAAAGAACGGATGCGGACGAACGTTAACAACGATATTAAGGTCACCTGCAGGACCTCCGTTGACACCTTTGTTACCCTGACCGCGAACTGTTAAAATTTGACGGTCATCAACACCTGCGGGAATATTGATGTCAAGTTTTGCACTCTTGCGGACTCTACCTGCACCGTTACACTTTTTACAAGGATTTTCGATGATTGTTCCCCTACCGTTGCAACGAGAACAAGGCTTTGTTGACTGAATCACACCGAAAGGCGTTCTTTGTCCCACAGTGACTTGTCCCCTTCCGTTACATTCAGGACAGGTCTTTGGTGAATGACCGCTTTGGCAACCGCTACCTTTACACTCGTCACAGGTTTCAATTCTCATCGTATCAATTGAACGAGGACATCCTTTTGCCGCTTCTTCAAACGAAATTGTAACACTCGCCTGAGTATCACTGCCACGTTGCGGCGCATTAGGGTTTGCGCGACCGCCACCAAATCCACCGCCGAAACCGTTGCCGAATATTGAGCCGAAAATGTCGCCAAGGTCAAAATCCATTCCGCCGAAGCCACCGCCGTAGCCACCCTGCCCTGCACCGTAGTTAGGGTCAACACCTGCATGGCCAAACTGGTCGTAACGGGCTTTTTTCTCGCTATCGGAAAGGATTTCATAAGCCTCGTTTGCTTCTTTAAACTTTTCCTCAGCCTCTTTATTATTAGGATTTAAGTCGGGATGATATTTTTTTGCAGCTTTTCGATATGCTTTTTTTATTTCATCATCAGATGCTGACTTATCAACGCCAAGCACCTCATAATAATCTCTTTTTTCTGCCATAAGTATCTCCAAATAATAGGATTTTACGGACAGACTGAATTACAATCTGTCCGTTTAATTATAAGATTAGTTTACATCCTTAAAATCAGCATCATAGTAGCCGTCACCGTTAGGTGCTGCACCTGCATTAGCATCATAACCTGCGCCTGCATCTGCACCGCCCTGAGCCGCCTGAGCCTGTTTGTAGAGTTCTTCTGAAATCTTATAGAATGCCTGAGTAAGCTCTTCCTGCTTTGCTTTGATTGCTTCGATATCTTCACCCTTGAGTGCTTCTTTCAAAGCATCAACCTTAGCCTGAATGTCAGCCTTATCAGCTTCAGGAAGTTTGTCACCTTCATCAGCGAGGATTTTTTCACACTGATATACCATCTGGTCAGCGGCATTTCTTGTATCAACTGCTTCTTTACGTTTCTTATCTTCTTCAGCAAACTTTTCAGCTTCCTGAACTGCCTTTTCAATGTCATCCTTAGACATATTTGTTGAAGATGTGATTGAGATTGACTGTTCTTTGTTTGTGCCAAGGTCTTTAGCAGAAACGTTAACGATACCATTAGCATCAATGTCAAACGTTACTTCAATCTGTGGCACACCGCGACGTGCAGGAAGAATTCCGTCAAGGTGGAAAATACCGAGAGTTTTATTATCTCTTGCAAATTCTCTTTCACCCTGAAGCACGTGAACTTCAACTGACGTCTGATTATCAGCAGCAGTTGAGAAAATCTGGCTCTTCTTTGTTGGGATTGTTGTATTTCTTTCAATAATCTTTGTGCTTACGCCGCCCATTGTTTCGATACCGAGTGAAAGCGGAGTAACGTCAAGAAGAAGAAGTCCTTCAACCTCGCCGCCGAGAACACCGCCTTGAATTGCAGCGCCGACTGCTACACATTCGTCAGGGTTAATGCCCTTAAACGGTTCTTTACCAGTCACTTCTCTAACCTTATCGATAACTGCAGGAATTCTAGTTGAACCACCAACTAAAATAACCTTATCGATTTCGCTGTATGAAAGTTTAGCGTCTTCCATTGCTTTTTTCATTGGAACTACGGTTGCTTCAACAAGGTCAGCAGTTAAAGCATCGAATTTTTGTTTAGTAATATCAACGTCTAAGTGTT
>JAZQYK010000081.1:0-8995 GCA_045633505.1 Candidatus Fimenecus sp.
GTCGGGCACAGAGACCCGACCCTACAGAACAACGCAATTAGTGCATTGTAGGGGTCGGCGTCTCGACGACCCGTAGGTTTTGCTGTTACTTATTTCGGGCTGTCGGGGACGCCAGCCCCTACGTAAAATGTGTATATAAAACATCCCGACAAATTCAAATTTATCAATTTAACTTGTTTCTCACTTCGGTGGCGCGGACCGAGTCTCTTTCCTGTTCAGGAAGTCGCTGTCCTGCACGTGCATTTATTGTTGCAGGTTGCATTGACACCATAAGCTCGTTTACGGTTTCGATTGGGATATTGATTTTTCCCGTAACAGAGCCGAGACGGACAAGGGAGAGGTTTTCCATCAATTCCTTTGTTGAGAGAAGTCTTGCCCATTTAAGTATTCCGTAAGCCCTGAAAATTCTGTCGTCAGTTGAAATGTCTTTCAGCATTTCTTCTCTTGCAGCTCTTTCTTGAGCGCAAAGCTGAAGTGTGATTGCTTTTAAATTCTTGACAGCAAATTCCTCGGATATACCAAGAGTTATCTGATTGCTTAACTGATACATATCACCCACGGCTTTTGTGCCCTCACCAAATGCACCGCGGAAGGTGAGACCTAACTTTGAAACGGTGTTAATAAGTTTGTGGATTTGTCCGCTGAGAGTAAGCGCGGGAAGGTGAAGCATTACAGATGCTCTCATACCCGTACCTAAATTTGTGGGACATTGTGTAAGATATCCGATTCTTTCGTCAAAGGCAAAATTAAACTTGTCACCAAGCAAATCGTCAATTTCATTTGCGACAGAATAAGCCTCGTCAAGAGCAAAGCCTGATTTCATAACCTGAAGTCTGATATGGTCTTCTTCGTTGAGCATAATGCTTATATCTTCTTCAGGTGACAGCATCAAAGCTCTGCCGTCCAAATCGGATGCAAATTCAGGGCTGATAATATGTCTTTCAGCCATTGATGCCGCTTCAAATCGGGCAAGAGTTCGCATTTCGATAAAACGCAGTCCGAATTTATTGTTACTCTCAACAGCATCCTTTATAACATTATTCAGCTCCATACGGGTTTTAGTATTCAATTTGTTTGGGAAAGGATATTCATTTATATTTCTTGCAAGGCGAATTCTGGTGCTTACAACTATATCACTTTGCTCGCCTGCACCGATATACCATTTACTCATTATCTTCACCCTCCTTTAAACCGTTGATTTTGTCACGAAGCTCTGCTGCTTTTTCAAATTCCTGATTTTCAATTGCTTTTTTTAACTCATCTTCAAGGCTTTCAATAGGATTTTCTTTAACTGACTGTTTAATTTCTGCCTTAACGGTCGGTCTTTTGCCTTCGTGATGGGTTTTGCCGTGTATTCTTTGAAGCGACGGAAGAAGTTTGTCGTAAAAGGTGGTATAGCAATCTGCACATCCTAATTTTCCGTTATTAACAATATCGTTGAAGGTGTTTCCGCATTTCTCACAGCGAACGGTTCTTGAGCTTAATGCACTTGCGTTCGGTTCACCGAAGAATGAGCCTAAAAGGTCAGTAAAGGTGTTACCAAACCCTGAAAATACGTCGTTATAGCCCAAAGCGTGAGCACAATCGGAACAGAGATGAGCCTCTGCTGATTCACCGTTTACAATTCTTTTTACGTGGGTTGTAGCCTCATATTTGCCACAGTTCTGACACAACATAATAAATTCCTCCATTCAAATGCAAAATGCAAAACGCAAAGTGCAAAATTATTTTTGATTTTGCTGCGTTGTTTTACAAATTGCTATTAATAATGCAATAATTTCTTTTATATCTTTTTCAATTGAAACAAACTCTTTTTCAGTTAGATACTCTGTTGTATTTAACAATCGTAACCAATAATATGTTTCATGTGCTTCTTTCAGAGCAATACTTAATTTTGCATAAAAATCAGCCCTTGTTTGTCCTCTTTCGGCTTCTGCAACGTTTGCACCGATACTTGTACCACATTTCAAAAGCTGTTTTGACATAACATATTCTTTTTTATCATTTATTAGGTGTTTGTATAAATTAACTATTCTTACAGCAAATTGAAAACTTTTATTTTCTACAACATTTTCATTCGTTTCTATTCACCTACAATTATTTTGCGCTTTGCACTTTGCATTTTGCACTTAAATTATATTTAAAATCATTTGTTTAAAAATTGATGCGCGAAGCATATCGCCATATTCACGCGGAACGTCGCGATAAGCATTTCCCGTTAGTGCCGACAAGAATATTTTCACCGTTTTTTCGTCCATAATTTCACGTTCATAAAGATTTTTCAGATGAGCACGACAGATATTTTCACTTAAAGAGTGACCAATTGAATTGATTAAATGCATTTTAAGTGAGTTTTTGTCATAGGTTGCTCTTGTAATTTTGATATAACCTCCGCCGCCGCGACGGCTTTCCACGATATATCCGTGTTCAGGGGTGAAGCGTGATGAGATTACGTAATTTATCTGGCTTGGCACACAACCGATTTTTTGTGCCATTTCGTTGCGTTGTATTTCGGTATAGCCGTCATTTTCAAGCATTTCCTGAATCATTTCGGCAATTATATTGCTTATATTCATAAACGTCTCCTTTTTGACTTTGACTTTCTTTGACTTTCATAATTATTATAAACCCTTTGTTTTAACTTGTCAAGGTCAAAAAAGGTCAAATTTTAAAAAAATTAAAAAACGGGACACCGAGTCGGCGTCCCATACAAGAGTTATATGCTTCATTTTGCGCTTTGCGTTTTGCATTATTCCGCAGTATATTCTCTCACTCTCAACGGAATATCAATGCTTTCACAAAGCCTTTTGCAATCTTCAATATCTTCATCGCTTATAACGTCAACAACGGTCAGCTTAACGGGTGTGCCGTATTCTTTGCACTCCTTTGCAAAACTGAGCATCGCGTCAAAAGCCTGCTCGCCGAAAGATGCACGGGTGATTGCATCGTATTTTTCTTTTGTTGGTGCATTAAGACTTATTGAAACGGAGTCAATTACCTGACAAATCTCTTTTGCGGTTTTCTTTTTGTTAATAAGGTCGGATAATCCGTTCGTATTAAGACGGATGTTAATACCCTTGCTTTTCAAATATTCACAAGCCTCAAGCAGATTGTCAAGAGCACAGGTAGGTTCCCCGTAGCCGCAGATGATAATTGAATTATTGTATTTCCCGAAATCAAATTTGTCGATTTCAGCCTTTATTTCATCAATTGTCGGATTGTGGTCAAACCACAACGTTGTGGCTTCACCAACACTGTCGCCGTTGTTTCTTATACAAAAAGTGCATCTGCAAGGACACGCATTCGTAATATTTAAGTAAGCCTGATTTCCGTAAGTATAAACAATATCAGTCATTATTTATTCTCCTTTTGAAGTTGATTTTATCGAGAGCAGTTGCCATTATTATGAAAATAATTCCGCTTACAACAGCTTGAATAGTGTTGCCTATTAAAGATAGGGTTGCAGATTCTGTGGAATACAAAATGCTTTCCGCAACAAAGTAACCGAAAATTGTAATAATCCCCGAAGCAACCGTCATCAATGCAGTTTTTAAGTTCAGCATTTTTGACGACTTGTTATTTCTGCAAACGAGCATAAAAGGTAAAGCAATCAGCATTTTGATAATTGCAGTAGGAATACTCCACACCGCATAACCGCCTAAAACGTCTGCCAACGCGCCACCCAATGCACCTGCGATAAGACAGTAGGGGAGAGGTAAAACACAGGCGGCCAGATAAATAAAACTGTCACCAAAATGAATATATCCCTCGCCAAGTCCCGTTGAAAACTTAATAACGCTTGTGGCAAGAAGTATAATTGCCGTGAAAATTGCAGTATATGTAATTTTAAGTAATGATTTATTCCGCATTTATAAGCATCTCCAAGTGCTTCTGAAAATTAACTCCGTTTGGCTCATAATCGAGGCTTGTCGGAGTGCTTTTTATAGCTTCTGAAATGAATTCTGTTGCAAGAGTAACAGCGCCTTCAACAGATTTGCCGTTTGTAATAGCACCACAGACAATACTTGAAAAAATATCACCCGTGCCCGAATAACTTCCCTTCAGAAGTACTGATTTTACAAGGGTTGCGCCATCTTTTTCGACTATAACGTTATAAACGTCATTATCTTTTTTTACGCCTGTAACAATAACGGTTTTTGTTGTTTCAGATAAAAGAGAAGACGCTAAACCACCGATTTCTCCTAAATCCTTTTCTTTATCAATTTGTGAATAATCAGCACCGCAAAGAATACAAAGCTCTGTAAGATTTGGCGTAATGACGTTGGCTTTTTTTGTAAGCAGTTTTACTTTTTCGCAAAGCACCTCGTTATAAGTGTCATAAATCACTCCGTCATCAGCCATAACGGGGTCAACGAAAACAAGCGCATTTTTGCCGAAGCAGTCAATAAAATCGAGAATAAGAGCAACTTGCTTTTCACTGCCGAGATAACCCGTGAGAATAGCGTCAAAATGTACGTTTTGCTTTTTCCACACGTCAATATACGGAGTTAAATGCTCGGTGAAATCAACGGAATAAAAATCGTCATATCCCGTCTGATTTGAAAGAATTGCAGTAGGAATCGGGTTGCACTCAAGACCAAGCGCTGAAATTATAGGGAGTGACACCGTAAGCGAACATTTGCCAAAGCCGGAAAGGTCGTTGATTACTGCAATTTTCTTCATAAATTTCACCTCTTGAAATATCTGCTTTATGGGTATATAATATACCAAAAGTGTCTTTAATAAAATATACAAAAATAAGAATTTTTAAGGGGACAGTTTAATGGAGAAAAACCGAAAATTATATATGCAGATTTACGATTATTATAAAAATTTAATCGAAAGCGGAAAATTGCCCGAGGGAAGCAAATTGCCGTCAATCCGCCGTTGCGCCAAAGAACGAGGTGTAAGTAAAACAACTGTGGAACAAGGGTTTATGTGCCTTTGCGATGACGGTTATATTCTGCCGAAAAGCCAAAGCGGTTACTATGTTTCAAAACGCGGAGCTTCGGCAAAAAAAACAGAAAGCAAAAACGAAAGCATCAAGAAGAAATCAACTGCGTTATATGATTTTGCATCTGCGGGTGTGGATGCGGAAAGTTTTAATATGGATATCTGGCGAAGATATGTTAAAAGCGCCTTACGACAGACTGAAAAACTGCTTTTTTACGGTGAACCGCAAGGGGAGTACGAATTGCGCCAAGAAATCGCAAAATACGCAAGAGAAACGAGAAACTGTGTTTGTACGGAAGAAAATATTGTGATTGGCGCAGGCGTTCAAACGCTTCTTAATATTCTTTGTCCGCTTGTGAAAAAGAAAAAAACGGTTTGCTTTGATGACTTGTCCTACCGTCAGGGTACTGCAATTTTTAAAGATTACGGCTTCACGTTAACTGATAATCGCGAAAAATCCAACATTATATATACGTCTCCGTCATATTCAACTCGATGGGGCGACACAATGGGCGTTAATGAAAGGTTTGATTTGGTTGATTTTGCCCGTGAAAGCAATAAACTCATTATTGAAGATGATTACGGAAGTGAGTTTCGTTATTTCAATCGACCGACACCGTCCTTGCAAGGTCTTGACGGCGGTGAAAACGTGGTGTATTTAGGAACTTTTTCAAAATTGTTACTGCCTTCAATCCGAATAAGTTTTATGATTTTGCCACAGCAGTTGACAGCCGAATATCACAAGAGAAAAGAGCTGTACAATCAGACCGTTTCCAAGGCTGACCAGATAGCCTTGTGCAGTTATATCCGTGACGGACATTTAAGTTCTCAAATCAGGAAATCCCGAAAACTATATATACAGAAGTCGAAAATATTAACAGAAATTTTAACGGAATGTTTTCAAAATGACATTGAGATTTTAAAGACGAATTCACCGCTTTACGTGCGCTGTAAATTCAAGAAAAAAACGTCAACGGAGAAGCTGGTCGCGGAGGCTGAAAACCAAGGAATTTTGTTAATTCCCGCTAACTCGGACGAAGATTTTCCTCAAATTGCGTTTTCCGTTGCTTCAGCTAAAACCGAAAGCTTTGAAAAAGCGGTAAAATTACTGAAAAATGTGGTACGAAATAGTTAATAAATACAAAAGTTGGCATAAAAATATGTGCTAATCGCCAATATTGTATATATTAGTATAAAAAAATCAAAAAAAGTCTCGACTTTTTATAAGTTCTTTGTTATAATTTTAACATATACTGCTATGTGAAAAAAGCAGTGTTAAAATTGTTAAATTAGGGTGAGTTTTAAATTCACCATAATCAAAAAAGGAGGAAATTCCAAAATGCTCAAAAAATTAAGTTCCATTCCGTTTGCAGGAACACCGGAGCAAGAGGAACAGCTCAAGGCTATCATTGAAAAGAATAAGGATGACAAGAGTATGCTCATGCACGTAATGCAAGAGGCTCAGGGTATCTACGGCTACCTTCCTTATGAAGTTCAGGTAATGATTGCTGAAGGTATGGACGTTCCGCTTGAAAAGGTTTACGGAGTATCAACTTTCTATGCACAGTTCTCACTTTCTCCAAAGGGTAAGTACAACATCTCAGTTTGTCTTGGTACAGCTTGTTATGTTAAGGGCGCTCAGGACCTTGTTGACAGAATTTCTGAACAGCTTGGTATTGGTGCTGACGAATGTACTGCTGACGGCAAATTCTCACTTGAGGCTTGTCGTTGCATCGGTGCTTGCGGTCTCGCTCCGGTTCTTACAGTAAACGATGAGGTTTACGGTAAGCTCGTTGGTGACGATATCCCGGGTATCCTTGAAAAATATATGGCATAATGAGAGAACTATCTCTTAATATTTTAGACATTGCTCAAAATTCAATCTCCGCAGGGGCTTCGCTTATAACGATTGAGGTCAGCGAAAACACAACTGACCGTACCTTGCTTATCGGTATTTACGATAACGGCAAGGGGATGAGTGAAGAACAAGTCAAAAGTGTGATTGACCCATTCTTTACAACAAGAACAACCCGCAAGGTTGGTATGGGTATTCCGCTTTTCAAAATGGCGGCAGAACAAACGGGTGGGGGACTTGAGATAAAGTCTGAGCTCGGTGTGGGAACAGAAGTCCGTGCCGTTTTCAAGACGGACAGCGTTGATTTTACACCGCTTGGTGACGTGGCTTCCACAATCCAGATGCTTATAACAATGAATACTGACCGCGACTTTGTGTACAAGCATTCAGTTGACGGAAAGGAATTTGTTGCAGATACCCGTGAAATTAAAGAAATATTGGGCGATGTTCCGCTGGATACTTATGAAGTATCACAGTGGCTACTTGAATTTATAAAAGAAAACACGGAGGTGCTCTATAAATGAAAACTCTTGCAGAGCTTATGGCTATTAAAGAAGCAACAAAGCAGAGAATGACAGTTCGTGAGGATACAGGCGACGATGCAATCCGTATCGTTGTTGGTATGGCTACTTGCGGTATTGCGGCAGGTGCCCGTCCTGTTCTCAACGCTTTCGTTGATGAAGTTGCAAAAAGAAACCTTAAAGGCGTTACAGTTTCACAGACAGGTTGTATCGGTATGTGCCAGTACGAGCCTATCGTTGAAGTAATTCAGCCCGGTAAGGAAAAAGTAACTTACGTTAAAATGACAGCTGACAAAGTAGCAAAGGTTGTTAACGACCACATCGTTAACGGTAACCCTGTTGCTGAATATACAGTAAAATAAGGAGGAAACACAATGTATCGTTCACACGTACTTGTTTGCGGCGGTACCGGTTGTACCTCTTCAAACAGCCAAGCAATTATTGATGCTCTTGAAGCTCAGATTGCTGAAAAAGGACTTACTGAAGAAATCAAAGTTATCAGAACAGGTTGTTTTGGTCTTTGTGCTCTCGGTCCAATTATGATTGTTTATCCTGAAGGAAGTTTCTATTCACAGGTTAAGGTTGAGGATATCCCTGAAATCGTTGAAGAACATCTTCTCAAGGGTAGAATTGTTACAAGACTTCTCTATGATGAGACAGTAACAACAGACGAGATTAAATCTCTTAATGAAACAAACTTCTATGCTAAGCAGGAGCGTGTTGCTCTTCGTAACTGCGGTGTTATCGACCCTGAAAATATTGATGAGTACATAGCTTATGACGGTTATCAGGCTCTTGCTAAGTGCTTGACAGAATATAAGCCGGAAGACGTTATCAACGTGCTCAAGGAGTCAGGACTTCGTGGCCGTGGCGGCGGCGGATTCCCAACAGGTCTTAAATGGAGCTTCTGTGCTGCTAACGCTGCTGACCAGAAATACGTTGTTTGTAACGCTGACGAAGGCGACCCCGGCGCATTCATGGACCGTTCCGTTCTTGAAGGTGACCCCCACTGTCTTATTGAAGCTATGACAATCTGCGGCTACGCAACAGGCGCAACCGAAGGTTACGTTTACGTTCGTGCCGAATACCCCATCGCTGTTAAGCGTCTTCAGATTGCTATTGACCAGGCTAAGGAATACGGCCTGCTCGGCAAAAACATCTTTGATTCAGGCTTTGACTTTGACCTTCACATCCGTCTTGGCGCAGGCGCATTCGTTTGCGGTGAAGAAACAGCTCTTATGACCTCAATCGAAGGTAACAGAGGCGAACCCAGACCCAGACCTCCCTACCCCGCAGTTAAGGGCCTTTTCGGCAAGCCCACAACAGAAAACAACGTTGAAACCTTTGCCAACATCCCCCAGATTATCCTCAAGGGTGCAGAATGGTTTGCATCAATGGGTACTGAAAAGTCAAAGGGCACAAAGGTATTCGCACTCGGCGGCAAGATTGAAAACACAGGTCTTGTTGAAATCCCCATGGGCACAACCCTGCGCGAAATCATTTATGATATCGGCGGCGGTATCCCCAACGGCAAAAAGTTCAAGGCTGCTCAGACAGGCGGTCCCTCCGGCGGATGTATCCCCGCAAGCCTTATCGACACTGAGGTTGATTACGATAACCTTGTTTCCATCGGCTGTATGATGGGTTCCGGTGGTCTTATCGTTAT
>JAZQYK010000082.1:0-6702 GCA_045633505.1 Candidatus Fimenecus sp.
CTGCGTCGAGTATTCTTGAAATTATGTTTTTGTATCCAGGACTTAAAGCCATTAGAAGACATAGAATTGCTCATTGGTTTTATAATCATAAAATGAAATTCTTTGCAAGGTTAATATCTCAGGATACTGTAAAGAAAACCAATATTGAAATCCATCCGGGTGCTACAATAGGCAGAAGATTTTTTATTGACCACGGTACAGGGGTTGTAATCGGTGAGACTGCTGAAATTGGTGACGACGTTACAATCTATCAGGGTGTAACCTTGGGTGGTACGGGTAAGGATACGGGAAAACGTCACCCAACAATCGGCAACGGAGTAATGATTGGTTCAGGCGCAAAAATTCTCGGCCCCTTTAAAATAGGGGATAATTCCAACATTGCTTCAGGTGCTGTGGTGCTTGATGAAATTCCTGAAAATTCAACTGCGGTTGGCGTTCCTGCAAGAGTTATAAAGAGAAACGGAAAACGCGTTGATAATCTTGACCAGGTGCATATTCCCGACCCTGTTTCTCAGGAGTTTTGCAGACTTAATGCAAAAATTGAAAGGCTTGAAAAAGAACTTCAGAAATATAAAGAACCAGAAAAGAAAGGTGAGTAATATGAGAATTTTTAACACTCTTACAAGAAGAAAAGAAGAACTTAAAACTATTACACCAAACGAATTAAAGGTTTATGCTTGCGGACCAACGGTTTACAACTTTATCCATATCGGTAATGCTCGTCCTCTTTGTGTGTTTGACACATTTAGAAGATATATGGAATACCGTGGATATAAAGTGAATTTCGTTCAGAACTTTACTGATATTGATGACAAGATTATTCGTCGTGCAAATGAAGAAGGAACAGATTATAAAACTGTTTCTGAAAAGTATATTGAAGAATTTTGGGTTGACGCAAAGGGTATGAATGTGCGTGAGGCAACCAATCATCCGAAAGCTACCGAAAACATTGATGAAATTATAAACATTGTAAGCACTCTTATTGAAAAGGGCTATGCCTATGCGGTTGAAAACGGAGATGTTTACTTTAGTCCAAAACAGTTCAAGGAATATGGCAAACTTTCACATCAGCCACTTGAAGACCTTGAAGCAGGTGCGAGAATCAACGTTGAGGAAGTAAAGCGCGAGCCAATGGATTTTGCTCTTTGGAAGTCTGCAAAACCAGGTGAGCCATATTGGGAATCACCTTGGGGTCATGGCAGACCAGGTTGGCATATTGAATGTTCAGCAATGGTAAGAAGATATTTAGGTGAAACTATAGACATTCATTGTGGTGGTCAGGACCTTATCTTCCCTCACCACGAAAACGAAATCGCACAGAGTGAATGCTGTAACGGTGTTCCGTTTGCAAACTATTGGATGCATAACGGCTTTATCAGCGTTGATAACGTTAAAATGTCAAAGTCATTGGGTAATTTCTTTACAGTACGTGACGTTGCCAATGAATATGGCTATGAGCCAATCCGTTATTTCCTTATTTCTTCACATTACAGAAGCCCGATTAACTATAGCGTTGATATTATTGAACAGTGCAAAGCGTCTCTCGTAAGACTTTATAACTGCCGTGAAAGCCTTGATTTTGCAATGAAAAATGCGGTTGACGAAGCTCCTGTAAATGCAGATGAAATCAAAGCAAAACTTAATTCACGTAAAGAACAGTTTATTACTGCGATGGACGATGACCTTAACACAGCAGATGCAATTACTGCAATCTTTGAATTGGTTAAGGATATCAACACAACTGTTATTACAGACGCACCTAATAAAGAGCTTGTTGAACTTGCAACTGCTCTCTTTGATGAATTAACAGGTGTATTGGGACTTGTCTATAACAGAAAAACAGAGTCACTTGACGACGAAATTGAAAAACTTATCGAAGCTCGTACTCAGGCTCGTAAGGACAGAAACTGGGCTGAGGCAGACCGTATCCGTGATGAGCTTAAAGCTCAGGGTATTGTTCTTGAGGATACACCGCAGGGTGTTAAATGGCACAGAGAGTAATTTAAATCTTATCGCAAAATAATGTAATGGAATATTCATTACAAACAACTGTATATTTGTATTTGCCGATGGTAGCCACAAAGCTATCGTCGGCAAATTTTATTTTGTCAACAGAAATTTCACATTTTGTAAGAATTGCATATTGGTCAATATAATCATTATCGGTCAGAACACTTGAAATTTTACAGAAAGACAAAAGTGTATTTTCAATTTCATCAGGAGAGGTGGATAAAAAACCCACCCCGATAATATTGTTTTTTTCATCAAGAGAAACAAAAATCAGATTGTTTTCAGCTTCACAGAAAAGAGTGTTTTTATTTTCCTTCGTTCCAAGTATAAAATCAGCGGTGCTGACAGTATATTCATATTGACTGTTTAATCGGTTAACAAATTGCTCTATTCCGAATTTGTTTTCCTTTGAGCAACCGCAGAAAATCAACGAAAATATGCATATTACTGCAAAAAGTTTTTGATACATAATTATCACCTGATAAATATATGTAAAAAATAGGTTTAAATTTACAATTTTTTAACAAAAATTATATTGGAAAATTCTGCATTATGTAGTAAAATATAAAATAGACTAATTTTGAGAAAGTGTGATTTCTATGCTTAAAAACTTCAAGAAAAAAAGCCCAAAGGTAAAAGCGGCAATTATCTCATTTATCGCGTTTATGATTTTGTTGGTGGGATACGTGCTTTATTCAACCTTTAAGCCCGAGCCGCCGATTGAATATGAAATGTCAAAGGTGGAATACGGCACGATTGTTGATTATCTTGACGTAAACGGTACTGTTGAGTCAGGTGTCAGCGAAAATTTCGTTGCTATTGAAGGCGTTGTGGTTGAAGAAGTTTTGGTAAGTGTCGGTGATAAGGTTAATAAGGGCGATTTACTTGCAACTTTTAACGTGGCAGGTGCCTCACAATATCTCGTTGATGCAAAAAAGGCTTATGACGAAGCGCAAAAGGATTATAACGATGCAAAAGCATCTTCGGATGAAAATGCCAAGAAAAAAGTTGAGTTAACAACTAAAATTGATGCAAAAAAAGCAGAAATTACAGCACTTGAAAAAGAAATAGAAGCGCTTGAAAATGAAATTGAAGCAAGTGAGCCAACAACAGAAATGGTAGCAATACCGCAAGAACAGGTTGACGCTATTGTAGGTCAGATGGCTCAAAACGGCGCAACTCAGGAAGAAATAGACGCGTTTGTTCAGTCAGCGCAACAGGCTCAGGTACCTGTTACGTCAACTGACAGTTCAAAATCAGATGAATTGATGGAGAAAAATCTTGAGTTGGCTCAGCTTAATTCAGAACTTTCATCATTGCAGGCAGAAAATGCTGTAACGATTACAAGTGAAGACGAATCAATGCTTGAAGCACTTAAAAACGTTGCTGATGCTAAAAAAGTAAGCTACGAAAGCGTTAAAGCAATTTATGATAAAATGCGTAATGGCTGGTATGCCGAAAACGACGGTATCGTTACCGTTGTGAACGTTAAAGCGGGAGAAAAATTCATTCCCGTTGCCGAAAACGACTCTTCAGCGCTTGATTTGTCAGCATTACTCGGTTCTGCAAGTCTTGATGCTGATACAAGCGAAATGTTAAACTCATTGCTCGGTTCTGCTGAAACAGTGCCGACCGGTACGGGCGTTACCGTTGAAAGCTATGAAGATATGATTGTGAATATAACCGTTGGTAAATCCGACCTTCTCAAGTTAAAGGTAGGTATGGAAGCAATCGTTACAAGCCTTGATTCTGAATATGAGGCAGAGGTGGTATATGTCGGTGCTACTGCCGTGGATTCATCAGGCTCACTTGATTTAAGTTCAATTACAAGCTCACTTATGAGCGGTACAGGCGGTGCAAGCGGCGCGCTTGTTAAGGTTAAAATTCACAATCCTGATGAAAAAGTAGTAATCGGCTTTGACGTGGATATAAAAATTAAACTTCAGACGGTTGAAAACGTTTTGAAGGTGCCGGTTGAATCGGTAGTTTACAACAACGGCAGTTATTTTGTATTTGTATTTGATGAAAACGAGGGTACTGCTACAAAACGTGAAATAGTAAAGGGTACACTTGACGATACAAGCTATGAAGTTGTCAGCGGTCTTGTTGAGGGTGAAGTGGTACTCAAGAGTCCTGACCCTAATACAGTTGACGGAACAAAAGTGGCAGAAAAAACATCATAATAGGAGTGTAGGCTTTGAATATACGAGAAAATATACGAATTGCCGTATTCAGTATCAGAACAAATCTTATGCGTTCACTCCTCACAATGCTTGGAATTATAATCGGTGTTGCCTCAGTTATATCAATTATTACTGTCGGTAACGGCGGTCGTGATTATATTGTAGGTATGATTCGTGATATGGGTAACAGCGCTATTGCGTTGACCGTTAATGCAAATGCGGCGGATGACGATGATTATTTTACTGATGAGGATATTGCGGCAATTAAAAAACTTGAAGGCGTTCAATATGCCTCAATGCAATCAATTTCAATGTGTCAGATGACGGCAAATGATTTGTCAGGCATTTTGATGGGCATTGGCTGTAATACTGATATGCAGATGATAATGCAAACACCTTTGCTTTACGGCCGCTTCTTTACTCAGGAGGAATATCTTGAGGGCAAGAACGTCGGTGTTATTGACGTGGGAAGTGCGTTGCAGGTTTTTGGCAGAAAGGACGTAGTAGGCGAGTATGTCTATTGCACCTCAAACGACCTTACAATTTCCATTAAAATTGTTGGCGTTATCGACGTAATGTCAAGTATGAACCTTGATACTGAAGATATGATGAGCAGTATGAACTCAATGATGGGCGGAGTACAGATTTTGAGCTGTATGGTTGTAATGCCTGCTTCAGTTACGTCAACCATTAACGGTACAACACAGAACAGATATGATACAATCAACGTGACGGCAGTCGATGAAGGTCAGCTTGACGGAATCGGCAACGCGGCAATCAACTATGTCCGTTCGTTACACAATAACTATGAAAAAGACTGCTATACGGTAACCAATATGGCTACTTATATTGACCTTCTTGATACGGTTATCAACGTGTTTACAATATTTATTGCGGCAGTCAGCGCAATTTCCCTTGTTGTTGGCGGTATCGGTGTTATGAATATTATGCTTGTTTCAATTACCGAAAGAACGCGTGAAATCGGCATCAGAAAAGCACTTGGCGCAAAAACAGGCACGATTATGTTCCAATTTTTGACCGAATCAGTTATCCTTTGTCTGATAGGCGGTTTGATTGGCTTGTTGCTCGGTGTGGCAGGTGCGGCGTTCGTTTCTTATATTATGAAGGTGCCACTTACCGTTGAACCCTCAACGATTGCCTTGGCTGTTGGATTTTCTTCAGCAATCGGTATTATCTTTGGTGTTTATCCTGCAAGACGAGCCGCAAAAATGCCGCCGATTGAGGCACTTCGCCGTGATTAAAAAAATTGCAACTTTTCCTTCAAAATAAAAGATGTATATGCACTTGTATATACATCTTTATTTTTTTGCTCATTTGTTCTGTAAAGAAAATTGCTTTACGAAAAATAAAAAATATAATCCTTACAACCCTTGATAATATCGGTTTTGAACATTTTCAACAGAGTTTTCGACAATTTCAAAGTTGAAATCAAGGTTGAAAATAATCTTGAAAAAAACAGTATAGTTTGTTTTTAACTGTATATTTTTATGGGATTACGTAGCTGATTTTGCAAGAAAAACTTCAATTTTGTAACAATTTGTCGCAAATTTACGATGAAATCATACGTTCGCGATATTGTCATAAAACGGCAAATATGCTAAAATATCGCAGCAATAAGAAATCAATGCAAAATTGTTATGGAGGTTAAAAAATGAGCAACAATTTAAAAGTATTGCTAACAGGCGAAGGCAGTGAATTTGGAAGGAACTGCGCTAATGTGTTGATGACTTATGGGTGTGAAGTTAAACTTGTCCAGAAGGATGGCAAGGCATTGCTTTCAGCATTTGAAAGCAACAGAGCTGATGTGATAGTAATGGATGCATTTATGTCAAATCTTGATGCATTAAGCGTAATCACAAAGCTTAAAGACTATGACAAGAAACCGCTTTTAATGGTGATGTCAAGTACTGACAATCAGGTTTTTGAACAGGAAATTCTGTCAGCGGGGGCTGATTACTATTTTCTCAAACCTTTTGACGTGCAAATTCTTGCACAACGAATAAACCAATTGACAGGCAGAACAAAGGTAGAAGGAAATATTGTCCGCACTTCAAATGATTTACATATTGAAATCAGTGAAATGATGCATCAGATTGGTGTACCTGCTCACATTAAAGGATATGAATATTTAAGAGAAGCAATAATTCTTTCCGTAAACGACCGAGAAATGATGGGTTCGGTTACAAAAATTCTTTATCCCACAATCGCAAAGAAATATGCTACAACTTCATCAAGAGTTGAAAGGGCAATCCGTCACGCAATTGAGGTTGCTTGGGACAGAGGAGATGTTGACATTCTCTATTCATATTTTGGATATACAGTCCAGAATACAAGAGGAAAACCAACTAACTCTGAGTTTATTGCGATGCTCAGCGATAAGGTAAGACTCAGAAGAAACATATCTTGACAACCTAAATACAAAGTGATATGATTTTTATCACAACGAAATAATTTGGCGAACATAATCTCTTTGGATTGTGTTCGCCAA
>JAZQYK010000083.1:0-34192 GCA_045633505.1 Candidatus Fimenecus sp.
ATGGTTCGTCTTGCTCAGGATTTCTCAATGAGATATGTTCTTGTTGATGGTCACGGTAACTTTGGTTCAGTTGACGGTGACCCACCTGCTGCATACCGTTATACAGAGTCAAGAATGAGCAAGATTGCTCTTGAAATGCTCACAAATATTGATAAAGATACAGTTGATTTTACAACTAACTACGATGACCGTCTTAAAGAGCCAACCGTTTTACCATCAAGATATCCAAATCTTCTTGCAAACGGTTCAACAGGTATCGCTGTTGGTATGGCTACAAATATTCCACCTCATAATTTAGGTGAACTTGTTGACGGTATTTGTTGTGTAATTGATAACCCTGAAGCAGAACTTGACGAAATTATGCAACACATTCAGGGACCTGACTTCCCAACAAGTGGTATTATTGTGGGTCGTGCAGGTAGCCGTGCTGCTTATGCAACAGGTCGTGGCAAGATTGCGCTTCGTGGTCGTGCTGAAATTGTAGAAAATGAAAAAACAGGTCGTTTCCAGATTATTATTACTGAACTTCCTTATCAGGTAAATAAGGCTCGTCTTATTGAATCTATTGCAGATTTACACAAAGACAAGAGAATTGAAGGTCTTTCTGATATTAATGACTATTCATCAAAACGCGGTGGTGGTATGAGAATAGTTATTGACTTAAAGCGTGATGCTAACCCACAAGTTGTGCTTAATCAGCTTTATCAGATGACTCAACTTCAGATTTCTTATGGTATTATTCAGTTGGCTCTTGTTAATGGTGAGCCAAAAGTTCTTACACTCAAGCAGATTATTGAAGAATATATCAAATTCCAGTGTGAGATTATTACAAGAAGAACACAGTATGACCTTAATAAAGCACAGGCTCGTGAACATATTCTTGAAGGTCTTGCTCGTGCTATTGATATTGTTGATGAAATTATCGCAACAATCCGTGCTTGTAAGGGTGGTCAGGCAGAAGCAAAAGTTGCTATTATGGAAAAATTTGATTTCGACGACCCACAGGCAACTGCAATCGTTGCTTTCCGTCTTGGACAACTTGCAGGTCTTGAAATTCAGAAAATTATTGCAGAGCGTGATGAATTAAGAATCAAGATTGCAGAATATCTTGAAATTCTCGGCTCTGAAGCAAGAGTTAAGGAAATTCTTAAAGACGAACTTTCAGTTATCGGCAAAAAATTCGGCGACGAAAGAAGAACAGAAATTTCAAATGTTCTTGGTGAGGTTGATATTGAAGACCTTATTGCTGAAGAAGATTGCGTATTTACTCTTACAAAGATGGGTTACATCAAGCGTCAACCAGTTGAAACTTATCAGGTACAGCGCCGTGGTGGTAAGGGTATCAAGGGTATGAGTCGTCGTGAAGAAGACTATGCTGAAAGCATGTTTATCTGCTCTTCTCACGATTACATTCTCTTCTTCACTTCCGAAGGTAAGATGTATCGTCTTAAAGGTTACGAAATTCCTGAGGGTACAAGAACAAGTAAGGGTATGAACATTGTTAATATTCTTCCTATTACTGCAGAAGAAAAAGTTACTGCAATGCTTCGTGTTCCTGACTTTGGTGAAGATAAATACTTCCTATGCATGGCTACAAAGAACGGTGTTATCAAGAGAACTGAACTTGACGCATATAAAAACATTCGTAAGAGTGGTATTATTGCTATCAATCTTGACGAGGGTGACGAACTCCGTTGGGTAAAACTTACTGACGGTGAACAGAATCTTATGGTTGCTACTCGCAAAGGTATGAGCATCTGCTTTAACGAAAAAGATGCCCGTGCTATCGGCAGAACTGCTCGTGGTGTTCGTGCTATTACTCTCGGTGATGGTGACGAAGTTGTAGGTATGGTTATTTTCGGCGACGAAGGTAAAGTTCTTACAATCAGCGAAAAAGGTTACGGCAGACGAAGTGATGTTTCTAACTATCGTGTTCAGAACCGTGGTGGTAAAGGTCTCACAAACTATCATACTGAACAATATGGCGAAGTTTGTGCTATTGAAATGGTAGACGAAACACAAGATATTATTATGATTTCTTCAGATGGTATTATTATCCGTCTTCCTGCAGAGCAGGTAAGAGAATGCAACCGTCCTTCAAAGGGTGTTATTCTTATGAAAACAAAAGATGGCGAAAAGGTTGTAACAATTTCTCTTGCAGAGCATGAAGAAGAAACGGAAGATGTTGAAGCTGAAACAGTTGAAAACGTTGAAGCAACAGAGGATGTAGCGGAAGAATAATATAGAATTTTTTCTGTTAGTTACTTGTGAAAGGAAAGAGATTTTTATGGATAACAACGAGAAAAAAATAAATGAAAATGCAGAAACTCCCAAAAAGAAAGAAAAAAAGCCAATGACTAAAAAGAAGAAAACTCTTTTAATCATTCTTTGTATTCTTCTCGCGTTCTTTTTGTTTGTTGCAGGTTTTGCCGTTTGGTACGTTAACGATAAACTTAACAAAATCGGATATGATACTGAACAGACAACCATTGACCCTAACAAAGAATTCGTTGACGATGAAACTGTAAACTTTGCTGAAATGGATGATGCAACGGGCAGTACCTATAAAGAAATTCTTAAAAACTGGGCTACTAATGAAGGCGAAAAAATGAGCAGTAAAGACGTGCTTAACATTTTGCTGATTGGCAGTGACGCATCTGCTGAATATGAAGGCCGCGCTTCAATTACGGATAAAGGTAATACTGACGTTATGATGCTTGTTTCTATTGACAAGAAAAACGAAACAATCAAGCTCATTTCTTTTATGCGTGACAGCTATACTTATATGGACCAGTTTGACAGTTACGGAAAACTTAATGCTGCTTGTGCAAACGGCGGTGCGCCTTATCTTGTTGAAACAATCGAAAACGACTATAAAATCGAGATTGACGGCTATGCACTTGTTGACTTTGACTCGTTCAGAGCAGTTATTGACGTTCTTGGCGGTGTTAACGTTGACGTTCCGCAATATGTTGCAAATCATCTCACGAATAAAGTCAGCGGCGCCTTCCCAAGCGGTGAAAATGCACTTCTTAACGGTGAACAGGCATTGAGTTTTTGCCGAGTAAGAGCTACGGATAAAGACGGTGACGTCAGCCGTGTTGACCGTCAGAAGCAGGTAATAAAAGCGCTCATCGAAAAGGCAAAGGGTGCAAGTCTTTCTGAAATCAACGAGGTTTTCGACGTTATTCTTGCAAACGTAAGAACTAATATTCCAAAAAAGGATATTTTAAGCTATGCAACAAAAGCGGTAACTGATGGTTGGGCAACCTTTACAATTGCTGAAGAGATTACAATGCCAACGGCTGATGCCCGTTATGGTTACAGCTCACAGGCAACGGCGTGGATTTGGGTTGTTGACTATCCGCTTGTTGCACAAAAACTTCAGTTAGAGCTTTACGGTGATACAAATATCAATCTTTCTGAAGAAAGAAAAACCGCTATTGACGTTATCGGCGGTTACGTATCAAAAGAAACTACCGATTAAGGAGTGTTATAATGAATAGCAATTTTAATCCTAACGGGCAGTTTAACGGATGGGGACAGCAAATACCGCCGAATTATATGGGTTATCAGACCCCTTACGGCTATAATCCGTTTAATAGCGAGTATTTCCGTCAGCAAGAAGAAAAAAAGAATGACACGAAAATTCTCAAGACAATAGGAACGGTTTGCGGAATTTCTATTATTGCTTATTTTGTCTTATCACTTCTCAGTGGTATTGTCGTGGCACTTCTTTCTTCGTTTTCACATATAATGAATGATTTGTATGAAGAAGGTATTGCACTTTGGGCATTTTCTTCAATTTCAACGGTGATTTTTATCGGCGGACCGTTTCTGGCATCTTATATTTATCTTAAAAATAAAAAAATGACGGGTGTTTTGCCGCTTGGTACAACTTATAATAAAAAGGCATCGGTATATCTGGTGGTTGCCTTTTTACCGTTGACACTCGTATCGTCGTTTGTGATAAATTTCGTTTCCATTCTGATTCAGGCTTTAATGGGTGTTGAATTTTCAAGCGGTATGGAGAATATGTCAATAAACGGTGTAGGTGAATTTTTGCTTATGACCTTATTTATTGCGGTAATTCCTGCAATTCTTGAGGAGGTTGCAATTCGCGGTATTCTTATGCAGCCTTTGAGAAGATACGGAGACTGGTTTGCAATTATCGTTTCTTCAGTAATTTTCTCATTACTTCACGGTAATATGGTGCAAATTCCTTATACGGTTCTGGCTGGTGCTTATTTCGGATACGTTGCAATTGCAACGGGCAGTATCTGGCCGTCAATAATTCTTCATTTCTTTAATAATTTCTATTCAGTTCTCGTTACGGTTTTCGACAGCAATTTAAGTGTTGGGATGGCGAACGTGATGACTATTGCTTCTTTGGGAATTATGGTCGGTCTCGGTATTTTTGCTTTCATTAAATACAAGTCAATGAACTACAAGGTGACAATGGCAAAGGGTGTTAAAACCTTGAAAGCCGGTGAAAAAGCAAAAGTAGTTTTCCTTAATCCTGCAATGATTATCGCAATTTTGTTTATGTTATTTGCAACTCTTACAAGTATTTCTGAAGCATAATTATGGATAAATTTGATTATATGAAATATGCACTTTCTCTTGCAAAGCAATCTGCGGATGAAGGTGAAGTCCCCGTCGGCGCAATCGTGGTTTGTGACGGGGAAATAGTTGGTGAAGGCAGAAACAGACGTGAAATCGTTAAAAACGCCTTGCACCACGCAGAGATTGAAGCTATAAATCAGGCTTGTCAAAGGCTCCAGGGCTGGCGTCTCTGGAAATGTGATTTATACGTAACGCTTGAACCGTGTCCTATGTGTGCAGGTGCGATTATAAATTCGAGAATAAAAAACGTGTATTTCGGCGCAAAAGACGAAAAAAACGGTGCTGTCGTTTCGGCAGCACAACTTTTTGATATGAATTTTACTCATAAGCCTTTATATGAAGGTGGTATTATGGGTGATGAATGTGCAGAAGTTTTGTCGTCCTTTTTTAAAGATTTAAGAAAAAAGAAAGCGGGTGAAGAAAAGTGAGTACTATTGCGGCAATTTCAACAGGCAGAGCTCCCGGCGGTATTGGTGTTATCCGTATTTCAGGTGAAAATGCAATCGGTATTGCCGACAAAGTCTTTTCTTCATTCAACGGTAAAAAATTAGAGGAACTTTCAGGTTATTCTGCCCTTTATGGAAAGGCTTTTGACGAAAACGGAAGCATTGACAACGTTGTTGCTCTTGTTTTTAAAGCACCAAAAAGCTATACGGGTGAAGACGTTGTTGAAATTTCTTGTCACGGCGGACTTTTTGTTACAGACAAGGTGCTTAAAGCAGTTTTTGATGCTGGTGCAATCCCCGCAGAAGCAGGTGAGTTTACAAAACGAGCATTTTTAAACGGAAAAATGGATTTAACAAGCGCCGAATCCGTTATGAATATTATTTCTGCGCAAGGTGAACAGGCTGAAAAAATCGCTCTTGGTGTGCTTGAAGGCAGACTTTTCAAGGAAATCAAGAAAATCAACGATAAATTGGTTTATGATATGGCACTTTTATCTGCTTGGGTGGATTATCCTTATGAAGAAATTGAGGATTTGTCGGACAATAAGTTAAAAGAGCATATAGATGAGAGTATTTGTAATCTTGAAAAACTGATAAATGACTTCTCAAAAGGACAAATTATAATGGAAGGTGTTGACACCGCCATTGTGGGTTGCCCAAACGTTGGAAAATCAACGCTTATGAATTTGCTTTCAGGTACGGAAAAGTCAATCGTTACCGATATTGCAGGCACGACGAGAGACGTGGTTGAAGATACAGTTAACGTTGGCGGAATTACACTTCGTCTTGCTGATACGGCAGGTGTCCGTGAAACCGAAGACGTGGTTGAAAGTATTGGTGTTGACAGAGCAGTAAAAAGACTTGAAAGCGCAGAACTTGTGTTGGCAGTCTTTGACGGAAGCAGAGAATTAACAGAGCAAGATATCAGACTTATAGACCTTTGCAAAGAAAAAAAGGCAGTTGGAATTGTTAATAAAATAGATTTAGATAAAAACTGTCTAAACAATAAATTAAAAGAAAATTTTGCTAAGTTAATTTTTATCTCAGCAAAAACGGGCGAGGGTAAAGAGGAGCTGACAAGCGCCATTGAAGAGCTTTTGGGTACGGCTGATTTTGATACCTCCGCCACTGCAATTGTCAACGACCGTCAATGTGATTGTTGTAAAAAAGCGCTTGAAGCGCTCAAGGATGCCGACAATGCATTAAGGCTTGGTATGACAATGGATGCAGTAACGGTTTGTCTTGATTCAGCCATTGAAAATCTGATGGTTCTTACAGGTGAAAAAGCAACAGAATTAGTAGTGAATGAAATTTTTGCACAATTCTGTGTCGGCAAATAATCTTTAGTTAATAATTGTCTATCTTGAAAAGAGGTTATATAAAATGAGTGAATGTAGTGGAAATTGCAGCAGTTGTTCAGCAAACTGTGATAGCAAAAAACAGGATTTGCACATTCCCGGCAATCCGATGAGTGACGTTAAAAAGGTCATCGGTGTTGTAAGCGGTAAAGGCGGCGTTGGCAAAAGTTTTGTAACGTCATCACTTGCAGTTACAGCTCAAACGATGGGTTATCAGACAGCAATTCTTGATGCTGATGTAACAGGTCCGTCAATTCCAAAGGCATTTGGTGTTCACGGAAACCCTGAAGGCACGGCAGAGGGAATGTATCCGTTGGAATCAAAGTTGGGCACGAGAATTATGAGTGTCAATCTTCTTTTGGAAAGAGAAGACCAGCCTGTCCTTTGGCGCGGACCCGTTATTTCAGGTCTTATTCATCAGTTTTGGCAGGAAACCGTATGGGGCGATGTTGACTTTATGTTTGTTGATATGCCTCCGGGAACAGGCGATGTTCCGCTTACTGTTTTCCAGTCACTTCCCGTTGACGGGATTGTAATCGTTACAACTCCGCAGGATTTGGTTACTCTCATTGTAAAAAAAGCAGTTAATATGGCAAAGATGATGAACGTTCCAATCATTGGTATAGTTGAGAATATGAGTTATTTTGAATGTCCTGATTGTAACAAGAAACACTATATTTATGGTGAAAGCAAAATTGATGAGGTTGCAAAGGAACTTGGTATCCCTGTTCTTGCAAAATTGCCAATCAACCCTGCAAATGCAGCGCTTGTTGATAAGGGTTGTATTGAACTCAGCGAAGAAAAACAGTTCATTGACGTAATCAAAAAAATCGCAGAATAATTTATAGTGGAGGGAAACCTCCACTTTTTTTATAATGCAACTTGGGAGTTTAGCGATGACATTGATTTGGTGACGCAATCTTGTAGGGGACGATGAGTCTCACCTGCCGGCTCGGTCGGTGCTTCTGCTTCGCAGAGGTGTCCACCGGACACCCGCACCCTTCATCGTCCCGTTCCAAAGTGTGCAATCAAACTACAACGGGTCGCTGCCCACAGCGACCCCTACATTTGTGGTATATTTTAGTGAGATATTTCGCCGACAAATTTAAATTTGATAAAGGTATTTGCAATAAAAAAAATAAGGACTATCGTTCGGTAGTCCTTATTATATATTTAATTTTATCAATACAATGTCTTTGAAAGAATAAAGCAAGTCCAAAGTGCAACTACAAACAAGCCTTCTGCAGGAATGGCAAGTTTTGTATATGGGCATTTCCAGCCTTTATCAACAAAAAGAAAGATTGTTCTTGTAACAAAAACTGTTGTTGCGAAGAAAAGTCCGCCAATCATTGAATAGTATGGAGTTTTAAGGGCTAACATAAGGAAAAGTAAGAATCCGCCTAAAGCACCAGAAATACCGCCATAGTAAACACGAATTTCAGTTTTTCCTGCATTATCAACAGGCTTAATTGAAAAACTTTCAGCATTTTTGAGGGGACTAATAATGAATACGATTGCCATACCAAAAAAGTATAGGATGAGTCCGATTGTGGCAACTGCTGCAGGAATATTTGATAGTAAAATTTCTTTCATAATAAATCTCCTTTATATATTCACAGTTTCTTTGATTTCTTTTTTGTCAAAGAATGATGTGAAATTGATTATGAATAAAAGTGCATAGGCAACCCACATAGGTAAGTTTTCAATAAAAGCACTCTTACCGACAGTTACTAAAAGTACAAGCATGAGTAAAAGCACAGCGATAAAAATTACAGTTGCAATTATATACTTTTTGTCTTTTTGCAAACATTTGTGGAACAAGAAAATAATCACACCAGCCGCACCCAAGAATGCAAAAATAAGTGCAGTTGCCCAATGTCCTAAGCAACGAGGAGTCATAACAAGGTCAAGTCCTGCTGAAGGCACATTTACTGTTACATAAATTGCTGCACAACCAAGAGAGGTAACAACAACACCTGCTTTTCCCTGATAATTATTCTTTCTATACATATAAAGTGTGTTTGTAAAAATTGAAAGTGATGCGAGTACTCCCCAAGCTTTAAAAAGCCAAGGATAACGAAGGCCCAGCATACTTGCGGTAACATCAGTTAAAATGTTGCCAAATTGCTTTGGAAAAGGCAAAAATCCATACCAGGTGATAAAGATAAACCCTGCAATTAAATTTGCAATGCAGAATATAGTGGTAGCCTTTGTAAGTTGTTCTGCAAAAAGTATTTTTTTGATAAATATCGCATAGAGAAATAAAAGTAAAGTTGAGCCGATTACCCAAAGCCAGAAAACTGTTGGGTTTGCATATAATGGTTCATAAAGCATACCGTCAAATTTTGCAATAAAAGCTTCGTTTGACAAAAGAGAGTCAGCTTCAGTCGGGATTATGTAAGCATATTGGTCCCAGCTCATAATAAAGCTCATCCATAAGCCATAAATAATGGCAACAACACTCCACATTGTTGTATAGGCTTTCATAATTTTGTTATTATTTGTCATGAAATCACCTCATAGGCTCATTTTAGCACTAATTATAAGCAATTGCAACGATAATAAAAGTATTAAATAGTTAAAATTTTATTACATTATGATTCATTTCATTGACAAAAATTAAATTAAAAACTTATAATAACCATATACGATTAAAAAGGAGGCGACCCATTTGGCAGAATTAGAATATTTAATGCGATATGTTTTGTGCGTATTGGCGATTGCGGTTATTTTAAACTGCGTGTGGTCGCTTATCAGATTAAAACCCGATAAAAAGGTTTACGCGCTTCTTGTTGATATGGCAAATGATACGCAATATCCGATAAATTGCTATGAAACCTCAATCGGCAGAAGCCGTTGGTGTGACGTGGTGTTTTCAAATTCCACAGTTTCCCGTTCTCATGCAGTTGTGGCTTTGAGAAAGGACGGCTTTTACGTTTTTGATACTGAGTCAAAAACGGGAGTTTACGTGAATAACGAAAAAATAGAGAAAAAGCAGAAACTTTCTGACGGTGACGTTATTGCTTTTGGCACGGCATTTATGAAATTTTATATGGGCAGTGAGGCTGACCGTGATATTTCTCATAAAAAAGAGGAAAAAGTGAGCCGTCCAAGACTTGTTAATATTATGGATGACAGTGAGTTTGACTTGGACGGTGATTTCGTTACAATCGGCAGAGAAACGGGCAGTAATATTGAAATTTCCGCAAGATACGTATCTCGTCAACAGGCTGAAATCTTTAAAGAAAAGAACAGATGGTATATCGAAGATTTCGGAAGCATTACGAAAACCACCGTTAACGGTGAACAGATTTATTCACCGACTCAGCTTCGTGACGGTGACGTAATAAAAATCGGGGATTTCGCATTCCTTTATGAAGAAAATTAAATATAATGCGCGGAAAGGACGGTGATGATATGAAAATTTTAAAGGGCAAAAACGTAAACCTTGCAATAATGCTTTTTATAGTTACTCTTTTTGAAGTGACTTGTCTTTTTATGCTTTTATCAAAGGCTGAAGACCAATATAAATCAAATATCATCATCACAATGGGCATTTATATCTTGGTTCAGTATGCATACTTTTTCGGTGCAAAGATTGTTCTCAAACGACGTGGTTTTGAGGTGGAATTGATTGCATTTTTGCTCACTTCGATTGGTCTTTCAATTACGTCGAGCGTTTATCCTGACCGTGCAATTAAACAACTGATTGCAGTTTTAATCGGTATTGCAGGATTTGTGTTCGTTCAATGGCTGTTAAGAGACATTGACAGAATAATGTTTTTAAGAGTGCCGATAGCAGTTGCGGCGGTTGGTATTCTGGTATTCACACTTGTATTTGCAAAACTTACAAACGGTGCGAAAAACTGGCTTTATATCGGCGGATTTTCAATTCAGCCATCAGAAATAGTAAAGGTAGCATTTATTATAGTGGGTGCCGCAACTCTTGAAAGACTTCAATCCAATAAAAGTTTAACAAAATTCATTATTTTTGCTTTGGGTTGTGTTGGTTGTCTTTTCTTAATGTATGATTTTGGTACTGCACTTATTTTCTTTTTCACATTTATTGTAATTTCCTTTATGCGTTCAGGTGATGTGAGAACAATTGCGCTTGTTTGTACAGGGGCTTTGATGGGTGGTTTGTTGGTGCTTATGTTCAAGCCCTATGTTGCAAACAGATTTGCGTCGTATGGACACGTATGGGAAAACTTTGATACATCAGGCTTTCAACAGACAAGAACAATGATTTATTCCACAAGTGGCGGACTTTTTGGCGTTGGTCTTGGCAATGGAAAACTTCGTGATGTTTATGCTGCAACAGAGGATTTAGTCTTTGGCGTGGTTTGTGAAGAATTTGGAATGATTATGGCGGGGGCAATTCTGCTTTCTTATGTGGCGCTTCTCGTTTATTCAATCCGTCACTCAAAATATGCCCGTTCATCATTTTATGCAATCGTTGCCTGCGCCGCGGCTTCCCTTATGCTGTTTCAGGCATCTCTCAACGTGTTCGGTGTTAACGACATACTTCCCCTTACGGGTGTAACGTTACCGTTTATCAGCCGAGGCGGTTCAAGTATAATGTGCTGTTGGATGCTGATGGCGCTTATTAAATCCGTTGACCGTAGCACTTACAGATTCGGAGGTGTCCGTCAATGAAATCTATTTCAAGAAGAGCATTATCTCTCTATTTGTTGATATTACTGTTTCTGGCAGGTTGCGGACTGTTGTTTTTCAACCTTGTTTCAAATGCTGATGAATGGTCGATGAACAGAGCAAACAAGCACCTTTATTCCGACGGTGCACTTGCGACGGCAGGAGATATTTTAGATGCAAACGGCAACATTCTTGTCACGACTGAAAACGGTGACCGAGTGTATAGCAGTAACAAAAACTTGCGAATGGCTTTGCTTCATACCGTGGGCGACAGCTCGGGTTATATTGCAAACGGCGTACAGAATGCCTTTAAGGACGAGTTGACGGGTTACACTCTTATTGACGGCGTTTACAATCTTAAAAGATACGGAAAAGGCAACGATATACAGCTCACGTTGAATTCCAAGGTCTGCGAAACTGCATATAAGGCGCTTGGAAAAAACAAGGGTACGGTTGGTGTTATGAATTACAAAACGGGTGAGATTATCTGCGTTGTTTCGACACCAAGCTATGATATAAACAATAAGCCGACGGATATTGACACGGATACAACGGGAAAATATGAAGGCGTTTATATGAACCGATTTTTCTCAGGTGTTTATACCCCTGGTTCAACCTTTAAAGTGTTAACAGCAATTTGTGCGGTTGAAAATATTCCTGATATTTATGACAGGACTTTTGAATGTAAAGGAAAAATTCAGATTGGTGAGGGTTACGTTATTTGCAGCGGCACTCACGGAAAAATAGGCTTTGAAAAAGCACTGAACAAATCCTGCAACTGCGCTTTTGCCAAAATTGCGGACGAATTAGGCGCAGAAAAGCTGATGGCAACCGCCGAAAGAATAGGCTTTAACGTAAATATGGCTGATATCAGCGAAAAAATTCATTGCGCTAAAAGTAGAATTGATTTGATGAACTCGTCAGCGCTTGATATTGGCTGGGCGGGAATAGGACAATATACAACACTTATAAATCCTTGTCACATGCTGACTGTTATGTCTGCAATTGCAAACGGCGGAACGGCTCAGACACCTTATCTTGTAAGTGAAATCACAAGTCCTGAGGGAAAGGTGCTGTTTTCGGCAGACGCAGGAACGTGGGGTGAATATTTCACGGCGGACGTGGCTTCAAAGGTCAATGACTTGCTTCGTTCAAACGTGAAAAATCAATACGGTGACAGCTTTTTCCCAAAAATGAGCTTTTGCGGAAAAACGGGTACGGCAGAGGTCAGCGATAATAAAGATATAAGACCTAACGCTTTGTTCGTGGGATATTCCCAGCTTGAAGAAATGCCTTTTGCAATTATCGTTGTGGTTGAAGATACCACCTCAAGTATTTCAAGCGCAGTTCCAATTGCCTCAAAGGTAATGAAAACGGTAAAAAGTGAATACGTAAAATAAGTAAAGGTTACAAAAAGTAACCTTTATTTTTATATATTTTCAACAACTCAATTTTATTGACTTTAGCTTGCTATTGGTGTAAAATGGTACTGTGTATTCTTATATACTGAAGCAGTATATAAAAATCTAAATACAAAGGGTGATTTCAATGAAAAAAATCAAATCATTATTGTCGATTGCATTAGCAATAATGATGGTTGCGGCAATGATTCCGTTTGACGGAATTGTGGCATTTGCAGCCGAAGAAGAAAACGAAGTGATTGAACTTAAATGGACATATGTTGGCGAGGAGAATCCTATCCAATATTATCTAAAAGACGATAATGGAGATGTTGTCACAGACGAAAATGGCGACCCTGTCAGACTCGGTCAGTTCGAAATCTCAGACGCAGTAATTAAAATTGAGGTTGAGATTGAGCCTGATGCAACTGACGAAACAAAGAAAGTTTATAAAAACGCAGTTGCAACTCTTGAAAGCGGTATTACAATCAAAGGCTTTAAGGTTGACCCTGCTGTTACCAGATTTGATTTGGTAATTCCTGAAAATGGTGAAACAATTGGTGAAATTGATATTACACCTGAAATGGAAGCAGAGTTAAAAGGCGTTGAAGGACTTCCTGCAACAATTCCTGTAAACACAGATTTAGCTATCGTTTCAATTGCATCTGAAGCTTTTGCAGAAATTGACGAGCTTGTTTCTGTAACATTCCCATCAGATTTAGGTTATCTCTTGGATATGAAAGACGGAGAAGAGTTAATTACCGGCTTTATGGGTGATAATGCTTTTGCGAACTGTCCTTTACTTGAGAGAGTTGACCTTGGTGCTTTTACTGCTGTTTCAGCTTCAGCATTTGAAAATTGTATCTCATTGAGTGAAATCACATGGGAAAACGTTGTGGAAGTTGGCGAAAAGGCTTTCAAAAACTGTGACAGCCTTACAAGCGCTGTTTTACCTGATGAAGTTGTGAGAGTTCACGAGGAAGCGTTTGCAGGTTGCGACTCTCTCGTTGAAGCCGACGTTAACGCACCAATGATTGGAGATTCAATTTTTAAAGGTTGTTCTCAGCTCAAAACAGTTGTTCTTGGTGACTCTGAGCCAACAATTGTGGATGACCTTGACTATCACTATGTAGGTGACAAAGTTTTAGCTGATTGTCCGTCTCTTGAAACTGTTACAATCCGTGAATACGTTAAAACAATCGGCGAAGAAGCATTCAGTGGATGTGTATTACTTAAAACAATTGACTCAGGCAAGAGACTTATCTCTCTTGGTGACAGAGCTTTTAAGGATTGCGAAATTCTTGAAGAAGTAATTTTTGACGAAGCTTTTGCTGTTTTGGGCGCAGGCGCTTTTGACGGATGTGAAGCACTCAAGAGAGTTGATTTGAGTGAAGATTGCGTAGAAATTCCTGATAATGCATTCAAAGGTTGCGTATCTCTTACAGAAGTTGATATGAGCACAAATACTATCAGCATTGGTAACAGCGCATTTGAAGGTTGTTCATCTTTAATTAAGTTAGTAGATATTCCTGATACGATTATCACAATCGGTGACAATGCATTTAAGGATTGTTCAGCGCTTGCAGAGTTTGATTTCTCATCTACACTTTATTCAATCGGTAACGGCGCATTTGAAAAATGTACGTCACTTACAAATGCAGAAATTCCAGCAAATGTTGAAACAATTGGTGTAAATGTATTCAAAGGTGCTTCTGCGCTTGAAACTGTTACTTTTGAAGCAGGTTCAGTTTGTGAAGTAATTCCTGAAAATGCATTTGCAGATTGTACATCATTGAAATCAATCACATATCCTGATGCCCTTTTAACTATAAACGATTACGCATTTTATAATTGCGTTTCATTAGAAACTATCAATATTCCTGACACAGTTGTAACTGTTGGCAAGTCAGCATTTGAAGGCTGTGCTTCAGCAGAAACAATTACAATCGGCAGCGGCATTAACGCTATTCCTGACAAGGCGTTTGCAGGTTGCTCATCACTTGAAACTGTTGTAATTCCTGATAATATTCTTACAATGGGTGAGAGTGTATTTGCTGACTGTACTGCTCTTAAAGCAATTGAGTTGAACAGTGCTCTTACAACAATTGAAAACACTTGGTTTACAGGCTGTTCATCACTTGAAACCGTTGACCTTGCAGACGTTACTGCTATTGAAGACGGTGCTTTCAAGGATTGTACAGGCATTAAAGAAATCACACTTCCGGCAGGTATTACAGATATTTCAAAAGAAACTCTTGCAGGACTTACAGGTCTTGAAAAGATTGTTCTTGGCGATACAATCACAGAAATTCCTAATGGTACGTTCGCAGGACTTTCAAGTCTTGAAACTGTTGTAATCGGTTCAAACGTTACAACAATCGGCGCTAACGCATTTGAAGGCACTGCAATTACAACACTCGTTATTCCTGATAACGTAACAAATCTTGACCCGAATGCATTCAAGGGTATGGAATACGTTGAAAGTATTGTGCTTGGCGCAGGAATTACAGAAATCCCTGATGAAATGTTTGCACGACTTACAACACTTAAAACTGTTGTAATCGGTGAAAACGTAGTATCAATCGGCGCTAACGCATTTAGCGGTACTGCAATTACATCACTCGTTATCCCTTACAGCGTGGTTAACGTTGACGTTGATTCTTTTGACGGTATGCAGCTTGAAACAATTGAATTCGGCGCAGGTGTAACTGAAGTTTACGAATCAATGTTTGCAGGACTCACAACACTTAAAAACGTAATACTCGGTGAAGGCATAACAACAATCGGTGCTAATGCTTTTGCAGGTACTTCAATTGAAAACGTTACATTCCCTGACAGCGTTACAACAATCGGCGCTAACGCATTTGCAAACACGTTGATTACTGAAGTTGTTCTCGGTAACGGAACTGAAGAAATTTCAGCAACTGCGTTTGCAGGCTGTGAAATCGTTAAGATTACGTTTAACGGTAACCTTCTCGTTGTTCCTGAATCAATGTTTGCGTTCAACGATATAATCGAAGAAGTTGTACTTGGCAACGGCGTTTACGGTGTTGACGCAAGTGCATTCAATACTTGTAAAAATCTTAAAAAGCTCACAATCAGCGATGACGTTGTAGCAGTTGGTTATAAGTCATTCCACGAGTGTAATGCTCTTGAGACAATCGATTTCGGAAACGGTCTTGCAATTATCGGTGAGTATGCATTCTATAAATGTACTGCACTTACAGAAATGGACCTTTCTGACAGTCTTTATGAAATTTATCCTTTTGCATTCAGCTGGTGTACGGGAATTGAAAGTGTTGTAATTCCTGACAGCGTTGTTTATATTGATGCAAACGCATTCACAAGCTGTTCATCACTTAAAGACGTAACTCTTGGTGCAGGTGTTGAAACAGTTGGCGATTACGCATTCGCTTATAATACAAATCTTGAAACCGTTGCACTTGGCGGAACAATCGACCTTGGCGCAGGTGCATTTGAGGGTTGTACAGCTCTCAGCACGGTTGACTTCGGAACAAACCTTTCAACAATCGGCGGCAGAGCATTCAAGGGCTGTGCAAACCTTACTGAAGCTCAGTTCCCTGCAACGTTATTGGTAATCGGCGATTATGCATTTGCAGGTTGTTCAGAACTTACAAGTGCTGATATCAATGAGGGTTGCACTACAATCGGTAATTATGCATTCCAGAACTGTGCAAAGATTACGGAAGTTGTTATTCCTGATACAGTTACAAGCCTTGGTAAGTATGCTTATACAGGTTGTTCAGCAATTGAAACAGTAGAAATTGGTACAGGTCTTGCAGAAATTTCCGAAGGCGCATTTAAGGATTGCTCATCAATCAAAACAATTGATTTTGGAACATCAGTTAAGACAATCGGTAAGAATGCATTCAGAAAGGCAACATCACTTAAAGAAATCACAATTCCTGCTCAGGTTGAAAAGATTGACAACAGCGCATTCTACGGTTGTTCTGCTCTTGAAACTGCAAACATTCCTGCAACCGTAACGGAAATTGAGCCTTATGCATTTGACTATTGTGATGCGCTTACAATTTACGGTGAGGAAGGTTCAGAGGCAGAGGTTTATGCAAACCGCAACCGTATTCCATTCAATGATGGAGAAGAATCTGACACTCCAGACACACCTGACGAGCCAGACACACCTGACGAGCCAGATACACCTGACGAGCCTGTTCTCAACGGTTGGATTTTGGATGGCAGTGATTGGTATTACTATACAAACGGTGTGAAAACAACTAACAAATGGGTTGCTGACAGTCACGGCTGGTGCTACCTTGGTGCAGACGGCAAGATGGTAACTAACAAGTGGGTTAAAGACAGCGTTGGCTGGTGCTACGTTGGTGCAGACGGCTATTGCGTAACTAACAAGTGGGTTGCTGACAGCTACGGCTGGTGCTATTTAGGTGCTGACGGCAGAATGGTTACTAACAAGTGGGTTAAGGACTCAAAGGGCTGGTGCTATATCGGTGAAAAGGGTTATTGCCTTACAAACACTTGGATTCAGTACGGCGGCGATTGGTATTACGTAGATATCAACGGCCATATGGTAACTGGTACAAAGACAATCGGCGGTAAGCAATATACATTCAATTCAAACGGTGTTTGGGTTGCATAAATAACAACTAATTAAACGGTAGGAAGAAATTCCTACCGTTTTTATATTAGTTGTAGTACTATTGTATTTTTTTCAAAAGTATGGTAAAATAATTTGATAGTATTTTATTTTTTGGAGGTTTTCTTATGATGAAGATTTCACCATCAATTTTATCCTGTGATTATGGTAAAATTGCAGAGGAATTAAAGGATATGGAATTATCAGGTGCTGATTATATGCACATTGATGTAATGGATGGCCATTTTGTTCCAAACTTAACCCTTGGTGCACCAGTAATCAAATGCATAAGAAAAGCTACGACAGTGCCTTTTGATGTGCATCTTATGATTAGTGACCCACTTAAATATATTGATGATTTCTGCGATGCAGGTGCTGATATTATCACTTTCCATACAGAATGCGACTCTCCCATTGACGAGACAATAGATAAAATTCTGTCACGCGGCGTAAAGGCTTCCCTTACGGTTAAGCCAAACACTTCCGCAGAGGATATTTTCCCATATCTCGACAAACTTTCAATGGTGCTTGTTATGACCGTTGAGCCGGGCTTTGGCGGACAGAGTTTTATGGAAGATATGATGAAAAAGGTTTCTTTGTTGAGAAATGAAATTGAAAAACGGGGACTTAAATGTGAAATTGAGGTTGACGGCGGAATAAACGAAAAAACCATTGCTGTTGCGGCGGCTGCGGGTGCAGACGTTTTCGTTTCGGGAAACGCTATTTTCTCAAGTGCTGACCGCAAGGCAACAATCGAAAAATTCAAGGCTGTTGCAGAGGAAAATTTCTGCAAATCTCCTAAAATCTGATTTCACCAAGATATTCACCGTGCTCGGAAATGATTTCGTGCGATGGCAGATTTGAAATTCTGCCGAATTCCTTCATTAAGTGAAAAAGCCGTTTGTGTTTCGGGCTAAGAGATAAATAATAGAAGTCGTTATATTTATAAATTTTGCTTTCGGCTTTGTTATGACAGGTTTTTTCGGATAAAGAAATCACGTCAAGCAAATTGTCAACGTTTTCTGTCATATACCAGAAGGTATCAAGGCTTTTCAGCTTGTACCGTTGCTTTTTGTTTGCAGAAAAGGTAAAAATGAAGAAGCAACCTCCGTCGTTTGTGGGTAAGGCTTCAACGGTGATTTTGCCTTTAGTGTCCGCCTTGTGAGGAATTTTCTTTAAAATTTTCTTTACGGCGGTGCCGGTTGATTCTTTATTATCGAAAGAGTCGTATGTAAGACTAAGATTTTTCATATCTTCACAAGTCAGTTCAACTAACATTATATTGTTATTAAGCGTTTCGTAATTCATTGAAATTACCTCCTTAATTCATAATATTACAAGGACTGGCAGTGTGCAATAAATAAATATTGGAAAAAGCGAGGAAAAAGTTTTGACCAATCAACAAATAACACAAAAACCACAAGATTTAACAGAAATGCGTAGTCTGATGAAAGATTATGCTATAATGCTTACCGCACCTTTTGCCGTTGCGGTGCTTCACTATGGAATAACGGCAGTTGTATTTGCATTGATTTCAGTTGTTACCTGCGTTGTTTGTCGAAAAATCGGTGAAAAAATACTCGGTTGTGATTTTTCATCGAGAGATTTTTCAAGCTGGGTAATAGGTGTAAGTTTTGCTTTGCTTTTGCCATCGACTGCACAGTGGTGGATGGTTGTGGCAGGCGCGGCGTTTGCAATTACAGTTTGCGTGCTTCCGTTCGGTAAAACCGCAAATTCACCGTTCGTACCTACTGCGGCGGCAATCAGCTTCGTAACGCTTTGTTGGCCTGAAAGAATGTCCGAGTTTTCTCAGACAGGGCTGTCGTTGAGCAAAATGCTCATTCAAGGCAATTCAATAGGTAACAATGCGGTGGCAATTTTTGAAGCATTAACCGGCAGTGTGCCGTCAGCAATCGGCGCAGGCTGTGGAATAGCGCTTTTAGGCGCTCTTGTGTTTTTAGCTATCCGTCACCCTAAAAATGCACTTTCGGCAGGTACGTTTTTACTTGCAGTTGTTATAATGGCAATTCTTTTTCCGAGAGTCAGCACGGGACGGTTTGTTTCGGTTATAATGGAGCTTTGTGCGGGAAAAATGATTTTTGCCGCTGTGTTTTTTATGACCTATCCTTCAGTGCTTCCGCAGAGAACGGTTGCTCGCGGTGTCTGGGGCTTTGCAGGTGGAATAATCTGTATGCTGATGAGATATTTCGGCGCTTTGGAGGAGCCTGTTTGCTTTGGTATTCTCATTATTTGCGCTTGTACGGAATTAGCAGACAAAATTCCTCTTACGAAGAAAGAAAAAGCAGGTGCCGAACCAAAAGAAGAAATTGAGATTGTTGAAACCGTCGTGCCTGACGAGGTTCTCAGCGAAATTCCCGATGCTCCTGAAAACGAAGAAGCTGAAGAAAAAACGGAAGAACCTGTAACGGAAACGGTTACGGTTGAAAGTGACTCTTTGGAGGCAGTTGTTGCAGAAGAAAATACAATAGATGAAACGGAAAACGTTTTTAATATGGGAGGTGACGGTGATGAGTGATAACTCAAAAGTGTTTAAACGCATCAGAACCAGCGCCGTCGTTAAAAATCCCCTGCTTTTTGAGGCAGTCGGACTTTGTCCCGTGGTTGCGATTACTCAATCCTTGCAACTTGCCGTATTTCTTGCGGTTGTTACTGCAATTGAAATGATTGTTTGCGAGGTGTTGGCATCTCTCTTGCTTAAAAATATTCGCCGATATTGGCGCGTTGCACTTTACGTGCTTTTCGGTGTGGGTGTTATTTTCCCGATTACATATCTTGCTAAACGGTTTTTCCCTGAAATGTCAATAAATCTTGGCGTTTATCTGCCTTTGATGGCGGTTAACTCTCTTGTGGCACTTCATTGTGAAAGAGTTGCGGTTACAAATAATATTAAAAACAGCCTTATTGATGCAGTTGCCGCTTCTATGAGCTACGGTGCAGTTGCAATTGTAACGGGACTTTGCCGAGAAATTCTTGCAAAAGGTACAATCGGCGGCATTGATTTAGGACTCGAAGTGACTTTCCCTGCGCTTTTAACTCCATTCGGCGGATTGGTGATTATCGGTTTTATGGCGGCGGGATTTAAGGCGGTTATCAACGCAAGATATCCTGAAGAATCACCCGACAGAGCTTTTGACACGTCTGAGGTTACCCGTTCGGTGCGCGGCTCTTGGCGTGAGCTTATGAAGGACGAGCTTGACCCGTTCTCTTTTGGAACAGAAACGGCGTTTAACCGTATCCGCAAAGAGAAAAAAGCGGAAAAGAAAGTCGAAACAGCAGACGAAAAGCCTGAAAAACCGAAAAAGCAAAAGGCAAATAAACCTTCAAGGATAAAGAAATCTGTTGAAGCAGCAAAAAGAGAACCAAGAGTTCGGCCAAATGACGAACGGACTTATCTTGACGATTTCTCCGATATGCTTTCAGAACTTGAGGAATATAAAAACCGTCCTGAAGAAAACGTTGAAAAGGAAGAAGCAAAGGAAGGTGAGGAACAATGACTATGTTTTTAGAGCTTGTTTCCGCCGCTTTCTACGTAATGCTTTTCCAAAATCTTATTTTCAACGGCGGATACGGTATCAGCGAAGCGGTGCGAATGAGCGCAAAGCCCCGTCAGTTAGTACCAATGGCAATTTTTATCACTTATTTTTCCACTTTGGTTTCGATTTTCTGTGTGTTGCTTGATAAAATTCCCGTAATTAACGGACTTGACGAAATGATGCACGGAATAATTTTTATTGCAGTTGTCGGTGTGCTTTATATGGCGACGGTTTCGGTTGTCCTGATTTCAGGCAAGGCTTCTCCGAGAACGGTAAGAAGAATTGGTATTGCCGCGTTTAATACACTTGTGTTTGCCGTACCGCTTATTAACCATCGCTCCGCATTTACGGTTTTTGAAGCGATTGGCGCAGGTATCGGCGCAGGCGTAGCGTTTATAATTGCGGTTATACTAATAAATAGCGGTCTGAAAAGACTTGAAATGAACAAATCAATTCCAAAATGCTTTAAGGGTACTCCGGCATTGTTTATCTACGTTGCGTTACTCTCTTTAGCGTTTATTGGAATATCAGGAAATTCGGTGTTTATTTAATGACAAAAAACGATTGGACCTCTCGCAGATTAAAGGGTTATTACAAATTTTCAAAAAAATATCCTTCGCGAAATGCGGAAAGCTATGCAATTGGTGAAAGCCGCAAAATGAAGAAAAAAGAACGGATAAGAAAAATTTTCTTTGCCGTTGCGTTGTGTTGCCTTTTTGCCGCAACCTTTATCGGTGTTGCGGTGAGTCTTGATTTGTCAAAAAGACCTTTGGAAAACGGCAATCAGAGTGAAGAACCCATTATAAGCGTTGACAATCTCGGCACAATCCGTGCGGTTTATATTGAAAACACTATGCTGGGTGAAATTTCAGATTTATCAAAGGAACTGAAAAACGCAAAGCAAAACGGATTTAACGCGGTTATGCTTGATTTTAAAACTCAAGAGGGTTATCTTCTTTATAACTCCTCAACGGGTGGGTACAATGCCGTTGACAACGTGGTAATTGACAAAATCAAATCAGAGGGATTTATTCTTATTGCAAGAGTTTATTGCTTTGAGGACACTCTTGCACCTCAAAGGCTTGGCGCTTACGTCTATGAAAATGCGGAAAAGACAAAAATCTGGTTTGATGCTCCCGCAATAAACGGCGGCAGAGTGTGGCTTGACCCCACAAATCAGAAGTCAGTCAATTATCTTTGCGACATCGTTGAAGAGGTTGCAAATACGGGTGCTGATTGCATATATCTTGAGTCCGTAGAATTCCCTGAGGCAAGAGACGGCGCTGTTCCCGTTTATTCAGCCGACGACACCTTGCTTAACCGAAATCTCATACTTTTACAATTTATCGAAAACGCTGTTAAAGAGGCAGGAAGATGCCCTGTAATAATCGGTATGGGTTTAGAGGGCGCTGACGGTGGCAATCAGGAAAAATGGGGCGGAACACTTTTTGATACTGCCGCATCAATTTGTTCTCCGATGCTCACTCCGCCAGAAAGCAGTGATTATATTGAATATATTGAGAACAATTATATCGTTATGAATGACCGTGTGAAGAATAATTTTTCCACGATAAAAGTTGTTCCCACAGTTAAAAATCAGGGCGAAGACGTGAATTTTTATGACAAACTCAGCAAAAGTTCCGCAGAAAGCTATATAATTATTCCTTGATTTTAGAAAAAGACTTGAAATACAATGAATTTTATTGTATTATTTATAGTGTATTAAAACAAAAAACGGAGGTATAATACCTATGGTATCAGCAGGTGATTTCAGAAACGGCGTAACATTTGAAATGGATGGCAACGTATTCCAAATCGTTGAATTCCAGCACGTTAAACCCGGTAAGGGCGCTGCTTTCGTGAGAGCAAAAATTAAGAACGTTATTTCAGGCGGTGTTGTTGAAAGAACATTCAACCCAACTGAAAAGTATCCAACAGCAGTCATTGAAAGAAAAGATATGGAATATTCATACAATGACGGCGGTCTTTACTACTTTATGGACCAGGAATCTTACGAGCTTGTTCCAATTAACGAATCAGACCTTGGTGACAACTTCAAATTCGTTAAGGAAAATATGGTTTGTAAAATTCTTTCATATAAGGGTAACGTTTTCGGTGTTGAACCGCCAACATTCGTAACTCTTCAGGTTACACAGACTGACCCGGGCTTCAAGGGTGACACAGCTACTAATGCTACAAAGCCAGCTACTCTTGAAACAGGTGCAGAGGTTAAGGTTCCGCTTTTCATTGATGAAGGTGAAATGATTAACATTGATACTCGTACAGGCGAGTATATGTCAAGAGCATAATTATTCGTGCTTTAACATCATAGGAGGTATATTATGATGACAGTAACAGAAAAAGTTGCATATCTCAAGGGCCTTGTTGAAGGACTTGATTTTGACAAAGACGACAAAGAAACAAAAGTAATCAACGCAGTGCTTGACGTTCTTGAGGACCTTGCTCTTGCAGTAAGCGACCTTGATGACGAAATGGTGCTTGTTACTGAACAGCTTGATGCTGTTGACGAAGATTTGGCAGACCTTGAAGAAATCTTCTATGACGAATGTGATGATTGTGACTGTGATTGTGACGATTGTTGCGATTGTGACGAAGATATGTATGAGGTTGAGTGTCCAAACTGCGGCGAAATGATTTACTTCGACGAAGAAATCATTCTCGACGGTGAAGCAGAATGTCCTGCTTGCGGTGAAGTTCTTGAATTTGACTGCGATTGTGATTGCGACTGCTGTGCAGAGGACGAAGAATAATTCGTTTTATTTAAAAAAATTAGAACTGCCTTTGAAGTCAAGGGCAGTTCTTTTTTTGTTTGCTGATTAACTTTAAAATTTTTATCCGACTTTTGTCAGCTCAATTTTTTCTCCGTCTAAATATAACGTGTTTTCTTCAAGACGGTAGGTGAGCTGTTGCTCGGTAGTTTTGCCGTCTTCAAGGAAATAAAGGCTTCCGTCTTCAACGCGCCAAGCACCTGCACCTGCTTCTTCAAGATAATAGGTCTTTAAATTCTTAATATCTTCTTCAACGCAGGACTGCTTGAAGTCCTCGGCAGAGTCATATCCACCGGCTTTATAATGCTCGTCATTAAAGTTGGTTACGTTAAGATAAATATCATACATATCCAACAATGATGCGGTAGTTTTCTCCTCATCAAGCGCCCAACGGTATCTGCCTTCGGTCAACACCAATCTTTCCGTCAACTCAAAGGTGAGGTTTTGGTCGTATTGCTTTTCGGATGTGCGGCTCCACATTCCGATAAGCGCCCGTTCTTCCTTGCTGTCGGCGATAACCCAGATGGCGATAATTACACCAATAAGAACAACGGCCAACAATATTTTAATTATCATTTTTTTAATATTCTTTTTCTTCATTATAAAAAGTCCTTATTCTTCATTCTTTCGCTTTGAAACAGCACCTACGGTAATTACCGCCGTACCGAAAACTACTGCTGCGGCAGCAAGAGAAATCATCTGTCTGTCGGTTTTCGGGTTGTTTTCAGCCTGAACGTTTTCGGTTTTTTCTGTTGTTGCGTTCTCTTTCTTTTCTGTCGTGCTTTCAGGCTGTGTCGTTTCGGTTGTTGATTCTTCAGGAGTCTCTTCTGTGACTTCTTCATCCTCTGCAACGGTATTTACGTTCAAAAGATAAGGATATTTTACAGTATCTCCCGTTGATAAAGGAGTAAACATAAACGTATCCGTCGTGAATGTACCTTGAACGTTAAGAAGTGAATACGTAATTTCAATTGCAAAAGGCTTTTCGGCATTGGCAAAAAGATTGTTTACAGCTTCAAGCTGAACGACTTTGCCTTTTCCGACGGTCATACCCTGAGAATATTTGAATGAAATATCAGCGCCAACCGCTTCAATTGACCAGATAATAATATCTGATTCAACGGACATATTTTTAAGAATGATTGCAGTATCGTCCTTTGAATGATAGCCTGAGCTTGTGTTGTTAAATCTCATATACACAATTTCAGAATTGTTTTGAGACATATTGAACTGCGGATACTCTTTGCTTGAGAAAACGTTCTTAATATCTCCCCACAAGAAATCGTGAACAAGATTTTTTGAATACTCGTCGTGCATAATCATTCCGTGACCTTGATTTCTCACGTACCACGTGCTGTCAGGCAGAAAGCCCGTTGATGCGTCAATATCAAATTCAGGTGAAACGTGATAATGATTCGGGTTGTCACAAACTGTATTCGCCTGCTCGTAATTGTTTGCAAATCTTTCGTTTACAAGGGCACAGTCAGAGCCTGACGAAAGGTAAGTGTCAATAAGAATGTCAGAGTTATATTTGCCGTTAGGTGAAGTGTAACCGTTACCCACGACGTAACCGATTTGCATTCCGTCAGCAGTTAATTCAGCAAGCTTGTCAGCAAGGTTGTTACTGCCGTTTGAAATCAAAGAGTGATAAGCAACGGTATCGGTATAGAGTTTTTTATTATCAATAAGATTAAGTCCCGTATATTCAAGCGCTTCTTCAAAATAGTTATAAGGCACAAAATCCCAAAGTGACGGAATTGCAGTAATTCCTGCCCACAATTCAGGGTCGTTGATAACCTCGTTTGCACCGTTTATTATTGTTTCTGCTGAATAAAGCTGGAAAATCCATTCCCAGTCCTTTTCATATTCAAAGCCGTGTTCAATGAAGGCTATGATTTCGTCAAGAGGAATGTCCATATATTCTCCTGTGAAAATTGAGCCGCAGAGAGTTGTTCCAAGTGTTGCTGGGTTGCCGAACATTGCACGTCTGACATCACCCTTGTCGCCATAGAGATAGAGATAGGTTGTACCATACTGTCCGCCGTGGCTAAGACCGTAAATGTCAACCTTGTCCGAGCCTGTAATTTCTTTTACTTCCTGAATATATTCGTCAAGCGCTTTTGCATAGTCAACCTGACTTTTTCTCCAGTCAAAAGTGAAACCGAAAACGTTTTCAGCACCGATTTCTTCCATAGCCATCTCTGCTACAACCGCTTCGGGTATGTATTCTTCCATACCGTTTTCCATAAGAGTTGATGCGCGGGTAGCCGCCGCACCGCTTGGATAAGGTACGAGATTGTTCTTTGAGGTGCCGTCAGGGTTCATTCCGATAGGCGCAAGATATTCCTTGATTTTCGCTGCGAGCTTGTCTGTTAAATCAGCCTGATTAAGAGTAACGTCAGCAAGAAGCGTGAGAACGTCGTTGCTGAGATTATCAAAATTTAACGGCCAGGCAAGTTGAACGTTGCCTTCCTCATCAAAAATAGGGTCACCGTTTTCGTCGGCATAAGCAAGATCTGGACCTGAATAGCCTTGCAAAATAACAAGAGGTACTTTTTCTTCTTCCTGAGCCATAACTCCCATTGAAACGGAAGATAAAATTATAAGCATTGCGAGAACTAACGATAAAATCTTTTTCATAAAAATTCCCCTTTATCGATTTTTATAATATTATTCTACACCTTGTTCATTAAAATTGCAATAAAATAGCGGCACTCAAAATGAGTACCGCTATAAAATTTTTCGTCAGATTTTTGTGAAAATTTACAATTATTATGCTTCTTCAGCAATTTCCCAACCGAAATTGTACGTAAGTGAAGACGTGCAAGGGAATTCAACAATAACGTTGCCGTATTTTGAAAGTGCGCCTGTAAAGGTAACGTTTGCAGTAATAATCATATTCTTTTCATAGGTTGCATAAGTCATCTGGTCATTAACCGCGTTGAAGCCTGCCATAATTTTGCAAGGAGTAAAAGCAATCTCAAAAGAATTTACCGTCATATATTCTTTTGCAACATCAAAATGCTTTAAGATAGTTTCTTTTTCACGGATTGAGAAGGCTTTTGTAACACTGGCTTCTTCAGGCTTAACCATAATCCAGATTGTTCTGTAAAGCTCTGAAGGTACGAAGATGTATTCACCCTCGGCGTCCTCGGCATTGTTTCCTTCTTCATCAAGGTCGTGAACGAGAGTAGGAACAATAGACGTGTGGATTGGATAAGTAACAACGCCTGTTTTTTCATCCGTCGTTGTATAAAGGTCATCGAGTGTAAGCGTGCTTGCTGACTTTTCGCCAAAAGGATAGATAATATTAGTTAAATCCTCGTTAAAATCAGTTGCAACAAGCTGGTCTTCGTCGTCTTCTTCAACCTTATACTTCTCTTCGTTGGAAATGTTGAAAAGATAGTTGCCGATGTTCTTAAGTGCCATATCTGAATAAAGACGGAATGCCGCCTTTAATTCGTCCTGACCTTCAAGCTCGTTACTGTTAACGTCTTTGAAAACAACACCGTCGCCGTGGTTAATCCAGAAATTTTCATAATATGAAACACGTGCTACACCTGTTGTTTTGATTTCGTTGATTTTTTCGTTGAAGTAATCGAGAACTGACTGCTGATTGCCCGTAAACTGAGCCCATTGTTCATCTGAAACGAGAGCGAGAATATCTTTGAAATATTCTTCTGAGCCAAACTTTGAAACAAGCTCATAATATGAAATCTTTATAACCTTGTCGTCAGTTTTAGTGTTTGTGTTTTCATAAAGAACAGCAAGTTTATCACCGGGTAAAACCTCTTTGAGTTCGCCGTAAGTAAACTCAAAATAAACGTCCTGCAAGTCGGTTTTTACTTCAACCGCAGTAGGTCTTACAACCTCAGTGCCGCATCCTGCAAAAGTCGTTACCATCATAACAACGACCATTGCAATACTTAAAATTCTCATAACGTTCTTTTTCATTTATATTTTCCCCTTTCGGTGAATTGTGTCAAATCAATATTGGTCCTTAAGTCCCTGCTCGTCAAATAAGAATACTGTTTCAAGCACGATTTTAAGTGAATCCTCAATAGTTTTCATTTCGAGCATTTTAACCGTATCAAGACGAGTGTGATAATATCTTGCAGGTGCAGGGTCCATACTGGTGAATGCAACGGATTTTACACCGCCCTGTTGCATACCTGCCGCATCAGTTGCGCCCAGAGGAATTGTTGAATATTTTACAGGAATACCTGCATTTTCAGCGGCCTTCATCATAAGAGCGCCTGCTTGTTTGTCAAGGTTTACGGTAGCAGTCATATCTTTTGTGATAACACTCATAAATTCGTAATCGCGAAGAGTATCCAAAGCTACGAAAACAGTTTCAACACCGTCGTTTTTAAACTCGTCGCCGTGAGCTTTCGCGAAAGCCTTTGAACCGCGAAGACCTTCTTCTTCAGCGCCCATTGAAATTGCAACAACTTCAGTATTTTCAAAGCTGACGTTATTGTTTTTAAGATAAAGAAGTACTGCCATTGAAGTGAATACACCCGTTAAGTCGTCGTTTGCGCCGTCAACTACCAATTTCCAGTTAACGAAGAAAATTACCGATGCCAAAAACGGCATAACGACTGCCTGTATTACGATTAAAGGAACGTTAATACTGCCGTTGTCAACAAACATACCGACAACACCGACAACGAGTGTGGAAAGCAAGCCTAAAACAGCGCCTGCAACAACCACGGTAACCATTTTAGAACCGCCTTTATAGGTGTAATTCCACTCGTAAGCAGAGTCAATGTGACCAGCAATAATAATTCTTCTTTTTGTTTCGCCTTTAGCCTTGATTTTGCAAATTACGTTGCTTGATTTTTCTTTTTTGAAGAATGGGTCAAGAAGCTCCTTGTAAAGCAAAAATTCACCAACAAGAAAAACGATTGCAACAACACAAAGCACGATTGATGCAACGTGGAAAACGTTTGCAACCTGCGGCACGGCGCCCGTAAATGCAATAATACCTAAAACCGCGGCAATCAAAGCGAGAATACCGTCAATCGTAACCCAGCTCATAAAAGCCTTTGGGCTTAACGTAAATTCTTCTCTTTTTACCTCATCGGCGATGGGAGTCATTACCTTTTCAACATAATCCTGAGCTTTTTTCTCACCCTCGTAACCTGCGGCACGGGGACCGATTTGCTCACATACTCTTTTTATTTCACGGACCGCAAAGTTTGAACATTCACGGACTTTTGAGGCATAATGACTGTTACTTTCGTATGCTTTCAAATGAACTACCTCCATTTAACCATATATATAGGTTATTTTAGCACAATTTCTCTGTCAAGTCACTACTATTTTTAAAAATTTTTAATTTGTTGACAAGTTATGAAAAAAATAATAAACTATATACAGTTTTAAGGAGGCTTGTCCTTATGAAAAAAAGACGTTTGAAAATAAAATTTATACTTTTGGTATCCCTTGTGGGAATTTTGGGAACTCTCGTTCTTTTATACGCTGTTTTTTGCGGGGGAAAGGGCTACAATTCAATTGAGGTTGAGTTGCCCGAAACTACAACGGAAGCCGTTGAAGAAGAAATTACAGAGCCTTTGAGCGAGGAAATTACGGAAGAAAGCACGACCGAGCCCGAAGAAACAACCACGAAGCCCCCTGTCAAGTGGGACAAATACAATCCGACTGATGAACTTGCAGGTGAAAACTGGGCGCTGACGCTTATCAGCAAAAAATACCCGTTGGGAAAGACTTATTCACCAACGTTGAGTCCTGTAATTGAAGGCAGTACAATCACCGCGGACAGCCGAGTGTCTGAGGCTTATAAGAAAATGTATGCAGATGCATTAAGCCAGAACGTTATTCTCACGCCATATTCTGCTTATTGCAGTTATAACAGACAAAAAACCAATTTCGATAATAAAGTCAGTGCGTTCACGTTGCAGGGTATGACTCAAGAGGAAGCAACGGCTAACGCAGAAAAGAGAATTGAACCTGCGGGATGCAGTGAAAGCGGCGCAGGACTTTCGGTGGATATTTTAAGCGCAAGTGCAGGATTTGCCTCAACCGCTGAATATAAATGGCTGATGGCAAACGCGCATAATTACGGATTCGTTCTTCGTTATCCTGAAGACAAGGTTGAGATTACGGGAATGATTTATCAACCGTGGCATTGGAGATACGTTGGTGTGGATGCCGCAACTCAGATGAAAAACAACAATCAGTGTCTTGAAGAATATTTAGGCGCAATATAACAACTTGTTATTTTAACGCCGTGTTAAGATTGTTTTCGACAGACGGTGTTTATTATGATTAAAGCCGAAAAGTTTACAACTATTCACAAAAATTTTACAGAACGGATTGTTGAAATGATTGCATTATATATAGTATAATAAGTATTGTTAAAATTCGTTATAATATTCGGAGGTTGTTATGAGAAACATTAAAGTTATCAACAGCGGTTGGCTTTTTTCAAAAGAAGCAAAAACAGCACCTGCGGCACTCCCTGCTGATTGGACGGCGCTTGACTTACCTTTTACGTGGAACGGAGAGGACGGTCAGGACGGCGGCAGTGACTATTACAGAGGCACTTGCTATTTTGCAAAGTCCATTAAGGCTGATGAATTACCTGAAGGTGAAGTGAAATATCTTCAGTTTGACGGTGTTAACTCATCTTGCGTAGTTTTCTGGAACGGTAAAGAAATTACAAAGCACGACGGCGGTTATTCAACCTTCCGTGCTGAAATCAAAGATATAAAAGACGAAAACTTGCTTGTTGTTGCAGTTGACAACTCTGCAAACGAACGAGTTTATCCACAGAACGCTGACTTTACGTTCTACGGCGGTATTTACCGTGACGTAAGTGTTATCGGCGTACCTGAAAATCATTTTGACCTTGATTATTACGGTTCACCTGCTATTATGGTTACACCTGAAATCAAGGGTGCTGATGCAGAAATCGAAATCAAAACGTTCTTCAAGAACGATAACTGCAAGGTTCGTTATGAAATTATTGCCGACGGTGAGGTTATTGCTTCAAAGGAAGATGATGACGATGCAGAATTTGAAATCAAGAACGTTCACCTTTGGGACGGTCTCAAGGACCCATACCTTTATACTGCAAAGGCAACTTTAATCTGTGACGGAGTTGAAGTTGATGAAGTTTCAACCCGTTTCGGTTGCCGTACGTTTGAAATTGACGCACAAAAAGGCTTTATCCTTAACGGCCGCGAATATTCGCTTCGCGGTGTATCTCGCCATCAGGACAGACCGCAGGTTGGTAATGCTCTTACTCCTGAAATGCACAAGGAAGACCTTGAACTCATTCTTGAAATGGGTGCCAACACTATCCGTCTTGCTCACTATCAGCATTCACAGGTTTTCTATGACCTTTGTGACGAGGCAGGTCTCGTTCTCTGGGCTGAAATTCCGTATATTTCAAATCATATGCCAACGGGCTATGACAACACAATTTCACAGATGAAAGAGCTTGTTGTTCAGAACTACAACCACCCGTCAATCGTCGTTTGGGGTCTTTCAAACGAAATTACAATCGCAGGTTCAAATCCAAACCTTATTAAGAATCACAAAGACCTTAACGATTTGGTTCACGAAATGGATAAAACCCGTCTTACGACTATTGCGGCGGTTTCAATGTGCGATATCAACGATGAATACGTTCACATTTCCGACGTGCTTTCATACAACCACTATTTCGGTTGGTACGGTGGAAACACTGATATGAACGGCCCTTGGTTTGATGATTTCCACAAGAAATATCCTAACAAGCCAATCGGTATTTCCGAATATGGCTGTGAAGCTCTTAATTGGCATACATCAAATCCAACACAGGGCGACTACACAGAAGAATATCAGTCATACTATCACGAAGAACTTATTAAGCAGATTGCGGACAGACCTTATCTTTGGGCAACTCACGTTTGGAATATGTTTGACTTTGCCGCTGACGCTCGTTCAGAAGGTGGCGAAAACGGTATGAATCACAAGGGTCTTGTTACATTCGACAGAAAGTACAAGAAGGACTCTTTCTATGCATACAAGGCTTGGCTTTCAAGTGAACCCGTGCTTCACCTTTGCTCAAAGAGATACGTTGACAGAGTTGAAGACGTAACGAAGGTTACCGTTTATTCCAACCAGCCTGAAATTGAGCTTTTTGCAAACGGTGTAAGCGTTGGTAAACAGACAAAGGGCAAATATCCGTTCTTCTATTTTGACGTTAAAAATGAAGGCACAACGGAGCTTAAGGTTGTTGCAGGTGACCTTGTTGACACGGCGACAATCAACAAAGTTGATACTCCAAACGAGGCTTATATTATGAAAGAAGAAGGAGACGTTATCAACTGGTTTGAAATCACCACTCCTGACGGATATCTTTCAATTAACAACACAATCGGCGATATTATGAGCACATTTGGTGGTAAACTTGTAATGTTAAAATTCCTTATGATGCTCAAGAATGCTATGGGCGGCGGCAAAGACAAAGACGGCGAAGAGAAAAAAGGCGGCGGTGTACTTGGCGGTTTCAAGGTTACTCCTGCTATGCTCAAGAATATTTATGGTATGGCTAAGGGCTTTACTGTCAAACGCGCTTGTTCAATGCTCGGCGGCGCTCTTTCAAAGGAACAAATTCTTGAAATTAATGCTAGACTTAACAAAGTGAAAGCACCAAAGAAATAAAATTCAAATATTGAATGGCGGTATTATGAAGGATTTCTCCTCATAATACCGTTTTTTGTTGACAATATGTACAAAAAGGCTTATAATCAAATTACAATATTTATACTTTATGATGAGGTGACTAAAATGAAAAAGACAAAAACTTTATGTTCAGTTTTTCTGTGTTTGTTGCTTATGCTTTCTGCTTTTGCAGTAAATTCAAGTGCATTAACTGACACAGGTGAATCCCTTGCAAGTGCGGTTTACAACTTCTATTACCCAGAGGGTGTTAATTTGATTGACACAAATGAAGAAGTTATTGACGGAGAAGGCTTTAGTGCCAACACCGTCGCAAATCATCTTGCTTGGCACAGTCCGTCTTATTTCAGATATTATTACGTTGACTGTGAAAGCTATGGTTATTATGAAGTTCCTTATGACGTTTTTATGTCTGAAGCAGAGACTCTTTTTGATTGCAGAACTGATTTAGAGGATGCAAACGGTCTTTTCTCTTATGACGAAGCAACAAATTCTTTTGTTATGTATGACGGCTTCGGTGACGAAGGAGTTCAAACTGATATAATTTTTTACGGTTATGTTCCCGCCGGAAGCAAGTACATTACGTACAGTTATGAAATCGATGCTGAAGAGGCATACGAATATACCGCAGGCGACGTTGAGGGTGTTGACTATATTGAACTTACGGTAACACTTGACGATATGGTCGGAACAGCGTATTTCCGCGTTACAAACATTGTTAAAGCAATTCTTACTTGCGACGGAAACGATGCAAAATTATATTCTTGGGAAACGGTTGACCACATTCCTGAGTTATCTACTATGGTCGTTGAATTTGACGGTTCTGTTTTCTACGGTTGGGATTATGAAGACGGCAACTGGTATTACTACAACAAAGACGTTAAGGTAAGAGACTCTTTCATTTTCGACGGTTACGGATTTTATTATCTTGATGAAGATGGAGTAATGTTGGCAAATCAGTGGTTTGAAATCACTACTGGCGAATGGATTTACTTTGACGAAAGCGGCGCTCTTGTTTCAAGCGGCTGGGTTGAAGTTGACGGCGACTGGTACTACATCGGTGAAGAAGGTACAAGAGTTTCTAACCAATGGGTGAAGGATAGCAAGGGTTGGTGCTATCTTGGTTACGACGGCAAAATGGTTACTAACGGCTGGGCTGAAGACAGCGTTGGTTATTGTTATTTAGGCGCTGACGGCTATATGATAACTAACAAATGGATTCACGACGGCGTTGGCTGGAGTTATCAGGATGCAGGCGGACATTCAGTTTGCAATAAATGGATGAAAGACAGTGTTGGTTGGTGTTATCTCGATGACGTGGGATATATGGTAACGAACGGTGTTGTGCCTGACAGCTATGGCTTGTGCTTTGTAAATGAAAGCGGTTATATTGTTTATAGCCAGTGGATTGAAGACAGCGAAGGCTACAAATATTACGTAAATGCCAACGGTTATGTGGGTAAAGCTCAATGGGTTTTAGCTTATGATTACGAATGGTATTATGTAGATGCAAACAGCCGCATGGTTAAAAACAGATGGATGAAAGACAGTCAGGGTTGGTGCTATCTCGGTGCCGACGGCAAGATGATTACTGAAAAATGGATGAAAGACAGTTACGGTTGGTGCTATTTAGGTTGGGACGGCAGAATGGTAACAAATGGCTTTGTAGAAGACAGCGTTGGTGTTTGCTATGTTGGCTCAGACGGATATATAGTAACTAACAAATGGATGCACGATGGTTACGGCTGGATTTATTTGGATGCTGGCGGACACGTTGTAACTGAAAGATGGGTTAAAGACAGTGTGGGCTGGTGCTATATTGACGAATATGGATATTGCGTTACAGACGAATTCGTTGCAGACAGCCACGGTGTTTGCTATCTTGACGAAGAAGGCAGAATGGTTGTCGGCGATTGGGTGACGGTAGATGGCGACATCTATTATCTTGACGACGACGGTTACGTTGTAACGGGTGAGCAGGTTATTGACGGAGAAACGTATATCTTCGACGAAAACGGTTGCCTTATTGTTGAATAAAT